>JAISZW010000132.1 GCA_031284445.1 Candidatus Methanovirga basalitermitum
ATATTTATAATTCTTTCATAGGTGATTGAGATATGCTTTAGGCTTCCTATTAACTATGTTTTAAAACTCAACAGTATAAATATGTATCTAATCAAATAAATGACTTTTTGTAAAATACATTCTAAATCGTTAGTAAATAAAGGCAGGTTATTATCTGGATTCTATCGCATGTTTGCTTTACAAGTTTCAGATTTTTGAGTCATATTTGATGGGTAGATATAAGTTAATACTGTGTTCATGTGGCAATTAAGTAGACCCATCCTTTCGTTTTCTTAATTGATAATCCATACTTGGATATGTTTTTTTTTTAACATGAAGTCCCATTAGTTTACAAGTTCAACCTTATCAACATCTATGTCTTTCATTTAAAACTTTGTTAACTTCTTTGCAATGCTTTCTGAAATTTGCAACTATATGCATACAGTATCCATGTTTAACTATCTAAAAATATTTCTGCTACTGATCTAAATATTCATACATTTTAAAAGCATTTTTTAAGAAGAAAAAGATATTTTTTTTTCGTCAACACCTTTGATTCTTAAGTTATGTAGTATTGTGTTTGCATTTGAAGACTTTTAGAGCATGTTCTGCAAACATATTTAAAGAGTACCATTTTTGTTTTTATAAGTACCATTACCTACCACATTACCTTTTTCAATTTTACCATAATCTTTACAATTCTTATGTTGAACAATCAACATTCACAAAACTTGGTTTAGATCACGTTTACCCATAAATAAACACCTCAATTTTTTATTTATATATCTATGAGCATAACTACCATATAAAACTTAAGTAATATAAAAGTACACTACCAAATTATTAGATAGAAAACAATATTATAGAAAATTTCTATTAACCTATAAAAATTCTCAAGATTATGCTACCAAAGCATTGGTAGCATAATATATCATATTTTCACCATCATATATAAAGTTATCGGCCGATCAAAACCTGATAGAAAAGTTTAGAAATCACTAAAACACCACTAAAATATTCATTTAAATCAATCATTTGATCTCTCTCTGGACTAATTAAGCTAAAATATTGAAAATAAGGCCTATTTAATGATATTTGATGAAACATAATATATTTAAATATTACAAAGACATATAAAGAGCCATGAAAAATCTAAAGAAGCATTACTTAAGAACACAGTACAATAAAGTAAAAATTGGGTGATAAATTAGTTGAAATAGATCCTTTGGTTAATTGGGAGTTATTACAACCAATAATCAGAGAAATCTATGATAACCAGACAGAAAAAGGTGGAAGACAACAATACAGACGAAATTGTAATGTTAAAAATGTTGATCTTACAAGCATGGTATGGTTTATCAGACCCATGGACATTCAAAAAGTAGACACACCACGAGGAGGTGACGGGAAAACACGGAGAAGTAAAGATGGAGAATGGATTAAAAAAGGAAACAAATCATATTTCGGATATAAAATGCATACAAAAATGGACACAAACCACCAATTAATAAGAGAAATCATGCAACACCTGCAAATCTTTGATTCTAAAAGTAGACCTATCTAAAGAATATAGTAGCCTATCGTGACATAAGGATTACTATGGAGTGCCTTGTAAAGCCTACGATACCACCATGGATAGAAAATCCAGAAACAAACCATTAACAATAAAAGAAAAGAGACGAAACAAAAGAATAAGTTCAAAAAGATCACCAGGTGAGAGACCTTTCGCTGTGATAAAAAGGGTAATGAAAAGTGGTCATGTGCTTGTTACAACTACAGCAAGAGTTCATGTTAAAATACATGAAAAACTAATCAAAACTATTAAGTTGAACTACTACGGATAAAATCGGAGATTTATATCCGCAGATTCGTGTGTCTAAAAGAACTACTGTTCTAAAATACAGTTACCACTACCGAAGTTAGTCCCTAACTTCGAACTACTGAAAAATATCTTACTTGCTCTCTATAAAATTAAGTATTCATCACTTATTTATATTAACAATCAAATATAAACTTAACTCACATATTTAACAGCATTACCAAGCATATCTGGATATTTAGGATTATCAGATTCAGGATGTGGACCAAACAATATGGTTTTTCCAGAACCATAGTTATCTAAAACCATGCTCATTTTTCCTGAATATCCCACTCCTGCTATTCCATTATAAGTGGCAAGTGATATTGCACCTTGACTGCTACTGTACATTGCTGGACCATTCTCATGATCCATGATGTATTCTCCAGCAGACATTCCTAAAACATTTTCTCCTTCAGGAGCCATATTAACTTTTGTTAAACCTTCATGGTATACAGCAATACAATTAACATGTGGAGCTACACCATAAGCATCATAGTTTCCATCCACTTTTTTGCATCCAGCATAGGATCCTGCACAAATACCAATATATCCATGCCCAGAACTTACAAATTCTCTAATAACATTACCATCAGCATAATCAAAATATATGTAACCATGAGTTCCTCCAGGCATTAATAAAACATCTACATCATCAAGATCATTCATAGTCTTGATTTCAGATATTTTTTTAATATTAATATTCACATCTGAATGATTGCTACCATAGGTACGGATGGTTGATTCCGCACGATTTACACAATTTTCTATACTTCCTGGACCATCATAAATAGCCATTTGAATTGTTTTTTCATTCCCATTAATTTCAGCACCATATATCGAAGATATACAGACAAACATTAACAAAATTGATAATAATATAACTTTTTTAGCTTTTCTAATCATATTAACTCCTTCTATTTATAATATAAATAATTAACATGATTTTATTGGATTTATTTTAATAGTTTATTTTATATTCCATTATCAGTAGTTCGTAAAGTATTAATTGTGTGGTGTAATACTATTATTATATGAAAATAAAAAAAACACCACATAAAATATTATTGAATGATGATGTATTAAGTCTTTCGGAGAATTTCTGTTAACTTAATTTTTTCTATTTTTTTATTAATTTTTTATTAATTTTTAGTGTTTTAATATTATTTATCTTTTTATTTTCTTATGTTCTGTGGTTTGGCTTGGTGTTTTTGCTTGCTTTTCATCGAAAGTTTGCATAGCTTTCGCTAGTTTGAACTTTTATTTTGGATGGTTTTCAGTTGTTTTAGGTTATAGCATAGTCATAGTACTATGTTTTTAAAATACTATTGAATGATAATGTATTAAGTCTTTCGATTAATGTGATTAGTGATATGTTGAGGTTGCAATCGGATCCTAATGCAGTATATAGTGAGAAAACGATTGATTATCATCTTCTTAATGTTGCTGCTTCTCGAACTATTGTTAGTAATCTTTATGATGCTCCTTGTGAAGGAATTATTAGATATAGACTTGGTGATATTGTAGGGCTCTATTTTTTTGAACAAAATCAAAGACCTTAAACACCTTATTTCATTTGATTATAAATGTTGTTTATTTTCCCATCATGAAAATACATTTTTATACTGGGATTTAAATTAAAATACTTGATTTTGAGTTTTAATGCATGTAAATAGTGAGTTATTAATCTATTGATGAACATGCCAATAATTTGCAGTAAAAAAATGGTTTAAAATAAAATCTAAAATATTTAATAAGGATTATATTTACATTTAAGCATTGTTGGTTGTATTCATTGGTATTATAAATATGATAGTCTGTTGTTTATTAGAATAAACTCATTAATAATTTGTTCATATTTTTTCTAAATTTAAATGAGTTATATGACTTATTTTGTTCAAAATTTTCATGATTAATATTATTTTGTTTGGAATTTAATGGTCATTTGTAAATGTATTTTTATGTTGGAAGACTGATCAATATGGAAAATAAGTAAAATAAGATGTTGAAGGTCTCTAATTTTTTTCAAAAAAATAGGGGCTAAATATTTTTCATGACCATTGTTTAGTTAAAATAGTAAACTCCGATTCTGGAATTTCATCCTATTTTGAGTATTGAAATTATAATCTGTTTAAAAGTTTGGATATAAACTGTGTTTTAGCTATTCCCTCTACGAATTCTACAAGGTCACCTGCCTCTTCGATAGTTGATCCTAATGCAACAATACCATGATTTTCTAAAATTAAAACATCATCATTTTTAAGTGCAATTGAAGCATGCTTAGCCAATTCATGGCTTCCTGGAATTTTATATGGAATTTTTTTAATATATTCTTTTTCAATTTTACCAAACCCCTCTAATCGTTTTAAATTAAAATTTGAAAAAGAAAATCCAGTTGCATAAGGTGAATGTGTGTGTACTATTCCATTAACATCTTCTCTTTCTTTGTAAATAGCTAAGTGCATTTGTAATTCAGATGAAGGAACACCACCAATTAAAACATCACCATCAATATTTGTTAATACAATATCTTCTTCTTTAAGTCTATTTAATGATTTAAGTGTAGGAGTAATAGCTATTAAATCTTCATCATTTTCTCGCTTGCGACCACTTACATTACCTGCTTTACCAAGCACTAAATTTCTTTCAAAAACATATTTAGAGATAGAAAGAATATTTTCAACTAAATTCATGATTTTAATCTCCATTAAAAAAGTTTAATTCTTTATAGTTACCTTTATGAAGAACAGGAACCAAGCCTGCAGTTGGAACAATATTGTGGGTCTTTTGAAACTCTGTCTGGGTTTGAAATGTTCCTGAATTTATTAAATGAATACCATTGTATTGTTTATACCTATTTATATGAACATGACCAGTATGGAAAATATTTGGGGTTTCATTAATTACCAAGTGGTCTTCAAGTTCTGATGCTAAAGGAGTTCTTTCACCGTAAATTGGAGCTAAATGACGCATTTTGAGCATTTTTTCCATGAGTACATCATTTTTTTCATGAGACATTCCCTTCATGGTTATTGCTAAATCATCAAAACCTCTTCCATGGTATATAAGTGTGTTAAAACCTTCTATATTAACTACTGCTGGATTACTTACAAATTCGATATTATTTAGTTGATAAAGAGATTTAGCATATTTTCCTGGAATGGCTGTTTGTGGTTCAGCTACTCTTGATGCATCGTGGTTTCCAGGTCCAATGATAATTTTAACATCTGATCTAATATCTCCAATGTATCGTGCTGCTTCTTCATATTGTTGAGTAATGTCTTTAATAGTTAGTTCTCTATCTTGATTAGGATAAATTCCAATACCATCCACAAGATCACCAGCTATTATCAAATATTTAACATCATTTCCCATTGCTACCTGTTCATCAGTTCCAAAATCTCCATTAATCCATTTTATAAACTTTGAAAATGCATCATCTAAGAAATTTGAACTTCCAATGTGTACATCTGAAATAAAGACTATTGAAAAGTTCATTGGTTTATTAACCACTCTTTGAACTCCAGGATAAATTATTTTGGATGAAATAGCTAAATCTCTTTTTTTTTCACCAATTAAACCTATAACCTCATCTTTAACTAATTTTCCTGATTCATTAAAAATGTCCTGATTATCTTTATGGAAAAGAACATTAATCACACCAGTATCATCTTCTAAATCCACTATTCTATGACCATTCTTCGTTGTTTTAATATCATTCACCATACCAATAATATTAAACTCATTACTGCTTATAACATCTTTTATTTTTTGAGAAATTTTAAGTTCCGATCTTTTAGAGAGAATGTTCGATAATTTTTCAAATCTATTAGCAAAATAACTAATTAAATTGGTAATTTCACCACTTGTATAAGATTTATTGGTGGTGTCTTGAACAACTTTAAAATCATAGTTATTATCAATACTACTTGAATTTCTAAAACATTTTGAAGGATCAAAATCCTTAATTTGATTTGAATCTTTTTTATTCACTTTAATTTTTTTAATAGAACTCCCATTTTCTATTTCAATAGTGTTCTTATTTTTTTTAGTAGCTTCATTACTTACAACCTTCACGTGATGAGGTTTTTGAGATTTTGAAGTTAAAATATCTTTATCTCCATTATCACTACTTTTAAAATCCTTTTTAGCTACATCAGTAACATATCCTAATAAAAATTCTTCATCTAAATAAAATAGCTCTTTTTTTGAAAATTTAGCTCTAATCCTTAATATTAAATCAGTTGTAAAAACTAAAGGATTCTCAAACTGAAGTATTCTCTCATATACTTCTGGGGATATATTTATTCCTTTTTCAGCGAATTTATATATTATTTCTCTCATAAAAACATCTTATAGTTAGCTATTAATATTTGAAAGCTATTTCCATTGATAATTTAATATAGTTATTCATTAAATTAAAATAAACCTTTTTATAAACTAATAAATAGATATTATAATGTTTCAAATAAAAGTTCTAACATATCTTTAACGGTATATTTGTTGGGGTAAATAGAGTCTACACCTAATTTATCAAGGGTTTTATGTGTAATAGGTCCAATAGCTACTGTTAAAATGTTTGTGGATAGTTTATTTACTAATTCATCAATTTGTTCATCAACAGCTATTTTGAATAGGTTTTTAACGGTTAAAGGACTTGTAAAAATGATTGCATCAATTTCATCGCTTAATATTTTTGAAATCAAAACCTCAATTCTTATTGTATCTAATGGTAATCTTGATTTGTATGCTTCAGCTATTAGAACATTGGCTCCTAATTCCTTTAATTTATCAGGAAGTATTAATCTTGCATCTAATGTTCTTGGTATTCCAATTAGCTTATCTTTAATATCTAATCTATTAAAAGATTTAATGAGTCCCTCTGCAGTAAAATCATTTGGTATTATATCAATATTTAGGTCATATTGAGCTAATTTTTCAGCTGTTTTTGAACCAATAGCTGCAATTTTGGTTTTATTTGATAATCTTTCTTTAAAATCAGGATAAAAGTTAATTATTGATTTGATAGCTGTTGGTGATGTAAAAATTAGCCAGTTTATTTTATTTAGATTACTTATAAGGTCTTTAAGAGATCTACTATTAACAATTTCGAGTTCTAATGTTGGGGCAATGAATGCTTTAGCATTAAATGATTCAATAATTTCGTGAACTTCATCAACACGATCAAACGGTCGTGTAATAGCCACAATTTTTTCTTTATTTTTCATATTTAACACTTTTATATATTTAAATTTTCTTTATATTATTTTTGACTATGGTAATGCAAAAGACTTATCAGGTAAATCTCTTCTCAAATACAAATGATTTAGGCTCAATCAATACACTAACAAATATATAGGTTGTGAACTACTATAGTATATTTATTATCAAAAATAGGTATAAATAAAATATTAAATAAATGGAGAAATTTAACACTAAAACATGAACATTGATAACATAACTTCTCCAAAAAGTAATTTGTCATTTGAACTATATAACTCTAATGGTACTTAAAGAATCGTGATCAAAAAAGGCACATTATGCTTATCCAGTCTTTTCCCACCCGATTAAATTTCTATTTCCATATTTATTTTTTAGATAATAATATGAAATGGGCATGAAGATTGTCTTAACTAACATATAAGTTGTTGTAAACAATTGCACAGTTAATATTTAAGTTGAAAATTCTCATAATTTCTGGAAACATTACATTTAATCTTTTTTTAATCACAATACTAAACCAAGTAAACCCAGAGGTACAATATAGTAGGAGGTACAATATAGTAGTATAAATTATTATCAGTAGAATATAAAATACTTAATATACAATTTTGATATAATTAACAAATGAATATTTAAGCTTTGTTTAATATGTAAAAAATAACTTATAGTAAAAATACTTTAAAACAAAATCCAAATGTTTAATGAGTATTTTTAACATTTTAAAAGAATTTTTTATTTTTTAAAGTTAGAAACGGGAAATCAAAGATTTCCCTAAATTCACTTTGCGAATAAACAAAAAATCTTTGATTTTTCTAAATTCACTTTGTGAATAAATCTATGATTTT
>JAISZW010000134.1 GCA_031284445.1 Candidatus Methanovirga basalitermitum
ATATTTATAATTCTTTCATAGGTGATTGAGATATGCTTTAGGCTTCCTATTAACTATGTTTTAAAACTCAACAGTATAAATATGTATCTAATCAAATAAATGACTTTTTGTAAAATACACTCTAAATCGTTAACAAATAAAGGCAAATTTATTATCTGGATTCTATCGCATGTTTGCTTTACAATTTTCAGGTTTCTGAATCATATCTGATGGGTAGATATAAATTAATACTGTATTCATGTGGAAATTAAGTAGACCCATCCTTTCGTTTTCTTAATTGATAATCCATACTTGGATATGTTTTTTTTTTTAACATGAAGTCCCATTAGTTTACAAGTTCAACCTTATCAACATCTATGTCTTCCATTAAAATTTTGTTAACTTCTTTGCAATGCTTTCTGAAATTTGCAACCATCTACATGCAGTATCCATGTTTAATTATCTAAAAATATTTCTGCTACTGATCTAATATTCTTGTCTTTTAAAAGCATTTTTTAAGAAGAAAAACATATTTCTTTTCGTCAACACCCTTGGTTTTTTAAGTTATGTGGTATTGTGTTTGCATTTGAAGACTTTTAGAACATGTTCTGCAAAGATATTTAAAGAGTACCATTTTTGTTTTTATAAGTGCCATTACCTACCACATTACCTTTTTCAATTTTACCATGATCTTTACAATCCTTATTTGGACAAGTAACATTCACAAAACTTGGTTTAGGACCACGTTTACCTCTAAATAAACACCTCAATTTTTTTATGTATATATCTATGGGCATAACTACCATATAAAACTTAAGTAATATAAAAGTACACTACCATTAATATCACACATCTTTTTATTAATAATTTTTGGTTATAGCAATTGTTATCAACCAAATTTTTGACAGAGTCTTTTAAATGGACTAAAAAGTTTATCAAATTCCAAATTATATTTAATCATAATGAATTTAATTTTGCAAAACACTATATTTCACCAAACCTTTTCAACATTCAATAAAATTATTTTAAAATCATTGATGCTTTTAATTCATAATTCAATAGATTTTAATGAATATTTCGGATATGGATATGTTATAAAAGTTAAGAAAAGTACTATACTATAACTTATTTAAAACATCCTTAGTGAAATGACTTATTATTAAATCTGCTCCTGCTCTTTTAATAGATATTAAAGTTTCCATGATGACATCTTCAGTTAAGTAACCTTGCTCAATACCATTTTTTAGCATAGAATATTCACCACTTACATTGTATGTAGCTATTGGAAGATTAAAATTATCTCTCAATGCTTTAATAATATCCAAATATGCTAGAGCAGGTTTTATCATTAAAATATCTGCACCTTCAGTTAAATCCAATTCAGCTTCCCTAATAGCTTCACGAGCATTTGAAGGATCCATTTGATAGGTTTTTCTATCTCCAAAAGAGGGAGTGGATGATACTGCATCTCTAAATGGATAATAAAATGAAGAAGCATATTTGGCAGAATAGGACATGATTAAAACATCCTCAAAACCATTTTTATCCAAACCTTCTCTAATAGCTAAAACTCTTCCATCCATCATATCTGAAGGAGCTACAATATCTGCACCAGATTCAGCATGAGATACAGCAACTTTAGATAAGTATTTTAATGTTTTATCATTTAATACTTTATCTTCACCTAAAACCCCACAGTGTCCATGATTAGTGTATTGACATAAGCATACATCACTTATTACAAGAAGATTTGTTTCTTCTTTAAGTTTTCTTATGGTTTTTTGAGCAATTCCATTTTTATCATAAGCAGGTGAACCTAATTTATCTTTAGTAGATGTTATGGGCATACCAAATATAATAGCTGATTTTAATCCTTTTTCTTCAAGTTTTTTTCCAAATAAAACACCATCATCTATTGAATAACGATATTCATCAGGCATTGTTTTTATTGGTTCCTTTATATCATTTTTTAATCCTTCTTTAATAAAAATCGGTTGTATTAGGTCATCTTTATTGAGTCTGGTTTCTTGAATTATACTTCTAACTTCAGGAGATTTTCGCAATCTTCTCATTCTTGTTAATGGAAATTTCATTAACACACCTTTAATTCTTGAAAAATACAAAAAACTAGCATTTTTTATATGTTAACTATTTTTTTACATTATTTATTAAATAGTAAGATTTATATATATAACTATTATATAATAACAATTGTTATATTTAATGTTTAATAAAAAATTTTAAAATATAAACCATTATAATAAAGTTACTGGTGTAAGTATGGCTTTTAAAGTTAAAATTGGAAATAAAGTAAAAGATATGAAATTAGATGATAATAAAACCATAAAAAATCTATTAAAAAAATTAAATGTCTCTTCAGAATCAGTTGTCACTAAAAAGAACGGAGAAATAGTTATTGAAGATGAGATAATTGATGACGGTGATGAAATTCAATTAATCAGAATTATATATGGAGGATGACTATAAATGCCTACAAGATATATTGGAGATGGATACTGGGAAATAATTAGTAGACAGATGAGTATAGTAACAAAAAGCCAACAAGAAAGATTTAAAAATGCTGAGATAACCGTGATTGGTACTGGTGGTATTGGTGGAGCTACACTTGAAATGTTAGCTCGACAAGGAGTTGGTAAGCTTAATTTTGTTGATAAAGATGTTTTTGATTTATCAAACCTTAACAGGCAAGTAATGAGTAATTTAGATGCTTTAAGTATAGATAAAACATTAGCTACAAAAGAACAGCTAAGAAAAATAAATCCTTATGTTAAAACTAATCGTATAAGTCAAGAAGTAAATGAAGATAATGTTGAAGAGATCATTGAAGGATCTGATATTTTAATTGATGCAGTAGATAATTTGATTACCAGAGTTATTCTAACAAGAGCTGCAAACAAGCTCAATATCCCATATATTCATGGAGCTATTCATGGAACATCTGGACAAATTACCACATTCACAAATAAGACACCAACCTATGAAGAATTGTTTAGATTTCCATCAATTGGTAAGAAATTACAGGATAAAGTAAGAGAGGATATTCAAAAAATGACACGAGGAGTTCCACCAGTTATTGGTCCTGTACCTAATATAGTAGGATGTTTAGAAGCAATGGAAGCATTTAAATTAATAACTGGTATTGGAAAAGTAACTTATGCACCAGAACTTCTGACTTTCGATCTTTTAGACTTTAAATCATTTGAAGTTCAGCAAATCTAACTTAAATAAGGCTAATTTATTCAATTATAATCTTTTTAACATCAAATCCATAATAGTGAACTTCTTATTACTTCCTTGTTTTTTTCCTGGAAACATTCCAAGAGAAGAATTTAAAAATTCTTTGTTTGCTCTATCTGAAACCTCTTTAAAAATCATTTCATATGCTTCACATTGAGGATCAACAGAAATCGAAGAATTAATCTTACCACGATATTTTGACGATACTATTCCATTGTATGGACAACCACCTCTACAAAATTTGATATAGTCACATTCACGACAACTTTCATCAGCATGATCTTTAAATTCCATTAATTCATTCCATGCTTCTGATTTCATCAAACCTTCCATTGAAGGATGATTGTAGACATTTCCCATTATATATTCATCCATTCCAACAAATCTATAACATGGGTAAATATTCCCATTCCAGCCAATAGCTAAAGTATCACCCATACAATCTGCAAATGTACATAAAGTTCCATGACGAATAAATGAACTTTTACAAATATGGTCAAAGTCCTTTATTTCGATTTTATCAAGATCATTTAAATAACTGTCTAAAAGACCTATAAGAAGTTCACCATGTTCTTGTGAAGTCAAAGCCCATTTATCAGCATTATTACCTCTAAGTGAAGGTAAAGCAGCATGTAGTTTAAAATTATACCTGTTCTCTAAGAAAAAATTGTAGATTTCATCTTTAAAGTCTTTTGAATAAGATGTGAATGTAGATATGAAACTTACACGAACTCCATTTTCAATAGCTATTTTATAGCCTTTCATAGTTCTATCGAAGTAACCTTTTCCTCTTTGGTAATCATTTATCTCTTTAGGTCCATCAATACTTGTACTAATTGCAACATTATATTCAAAGAACAATTTAGATAATTTCTCATCTAAAAGCCATAGATTGGATTGAAGTGAAAATCCAGCTTCTTTATGTGTTTTACTATTTTTTAGGATTGATAAAGCTTCCTTATAAAAATCATAACCTGCAAGTAAAGGTTCTCCTCCATGAAATGTAAAATGGACGTGATCATCTCTAAATTCGTCTAACCATTTATCAATTTCCCTTATAACTTGAATATCCATTATTTTAGACTTTTTATCTGATCCCCAGCAGTATTTGCAGTTAGATGGACAATTAAGTGTAGGAACTATCATCACATGAAATGTCATATTTTCACCTCTTAAAATTTCTTACAAAAGATACTTTTCTTTTTGAGCATAAACCAAATCCAATAAATACATTTTTAACTTATTTTTAAGCTTTTAATTTTCATTAATTTTTTTTATAAAGATCCATATTTTGTTTAAAAACTCATTGAAGATAAACAATTTTTCTAAGTTAACATCCTCAAATGGAATCAACTGAGATAAAAATGAATATATATTCTGATACTTTCTTAAATCCTTTTTAAATTTTAATTGCTCTTTATTATCTAATTTTTTAAATTCATTCACTATATCATTAAACATGTTATGTGATTTTGATTGTTTATCTCCTCTTTTATAAGCTTCTACAAGTTTTTCTACCTCATCTACTGTGAAAAGATAGTAATCCATTATTTTATCCTGTAAGTTGTAGAGTTTATGGGAGTATGTTACCTCTTTAAGATAAATGTTTTCGTAGTATGGTTTAAAAGCTTTTTCAATAGTTTCACTTTTATTTATAAAATCAAGAATAAAAGTGTCACTTTTGTTTTCATGAATTCTATTCACTCGACTTAAGGTTTGAATAGTTATTATTCCATTTAAAGGCTTATTAACATATATTATATGTAATAATGGTTCATCAAATCCTGTTTGGAACTTATTTACAACTATGAAGATTCTATATGGATTTTTCTTAAATGCATTAACTATTGATTCATTAATTATTTAACTGGAAGTCTTTTTTCTTTAATTTATTTATCAAACTCTTTTTTCTTAAGCCCTCATTTTAATCATCTCTTTTTATCATAAGTACACTAACCAGCATTACATAAGCATAGTAAAAATAGTAGTTTTTTCATGGATTTTGGGTTTGTTACCAAGTTTCTCTAATTAACAATAGCTCCAAACCCTTCTAAAAGAGTCTTGACTTTTTTTAGTGATTTTTTGTCAGATGTTTTAATAGAAAAACTTATGTTAACCATGTTCTCGTCATTTTGATGATCACTATAAATTTTACCTATTTTAACTTCAATAACATCAGGCATTTTTTTAATTGTGTCTTTTATAATATTTGGTTTTGAATTTTTAGAAAATATAGCACCAATATTATAAACTTTTGAAGGTAAATTATTCTTTTTCCATTCTATAAGTTCACTATAAGATAAAACTTCAATGTTAGCTATTTTTAATCTTGTATTCGATGAAGAGTTTGAGGGGTTTAAAGTAATGAAATCAGGACTAATTTCATCTAAAATACCAAAATGAACTTTATTAGAATAAATATCTTTAACAGCCAATTCTTTATTAATGGAATCTTTAAAATGTGATATTTTCTTGGTAAATGGATCGATGGCTTTATCACTTCTTCCCAAAGCAGATGAAATGTTATCTATGTTCTTTGTTGCTTTATTAACAATATCAAAAAATTTTTCTTTATTGTTATTAGATATAGCCTCTTTTATTTCATTCACAGATTTTGCAAATGCATCTCTGACTACTTCTCCACATTCATTTTCTCTCTGGATAGAGTATGTAAGGTAGGGATTTTGTGATGTGATTCTTCCAATAATGTCTATCATAAGATTATAAATTGGGCTTGCAAACTTACGTGTTGCTTTAATATCTACTCCAAGTTTTAAAATAGTTGAAGCAGTAGATATATATGAAAAATGAGTTAAAATCTGTACAATTCCCATCATTTTATCGTGTTCCTTTGGACTTACTTCTAAAATCATGGCTTTATGATCATTTAAAAATTTAATGAGTTTTTCATACCATTCTCCTTTATTTTCAGGAGTTAAAGCAATAATTTGACCTTCTAATGTTGTGGTTCTTGGACCAAAAATAGGATGGGTTGGAATAAATTCAACATTGTTAGGAATATATTTTTTCATAATATTGAATGGTTTTTCTTTTACAGAGGCAACATCTAAGATAAGGGAACCTGGTTTTAAGTGAGTAGATATTTCTATTATAACATCACAAATAGAATCAATAGGGACTGAAACAATCACAATGTCACTTAAAGAAGCAATTTCTTTGTTATCATCGCTATATTTGATTTTAAGCTCTTTAGAGATCTTAGAACCTACTGTAGTATCACGACCAGTTACAGTTACATCGAATCCTTCTTTTTTTAAAAAAATAGCTATTGTTTTTCCGAGTCCTTTTGTTCCACCTAATACTCCGATTTTCATGGTTTTAGCTTTAATAGTTTGATTTTAATATCTAATTTCTCTCTAAATAAATGGTTAACGGGGTCTAATAATTTTATCGTTGTTATTATTGAACTGTTTATTCTTTTTAAATTGTTTATTTGTCCAATGTGCAGGATATGCTCCAATGAGTCCTAAAAATGCTGAAATTAATAAAGTTAGTAAAAATCCCACAAGCAAATTAAACATGTCTAATGGTGTTTGTGTTATAATCGCTAGTGGAATAGGTGGGGTAATAAATAATCCTATAATAAAATTACCTGCACCATAGATTAATGCTGCTGTTATACCAACGAAATAAGTTTTTTTGTCAGTATTTGTCATGTAAGTGGATAAAAATCCTATAAAGACTAATACAAACATATTATCAAATAAAACAGATAACAATGCTCCAAATAGAAGACTTATTAAAATAGAAGTAAATTTATTGAATTCAACCATTTTTATCTCTCTTATTTTATTATTTTTAGTAGCAGGTAGATATGCTAAATTTTTAAAATTTTTGAATGAATTTAATGTTGTTTATTTTTAGTTTTATTTATATATTACTATGGCAATACAATGCTGTCAACTTAAGAAATTTCTCCTTTAATTATTATCTACTTTAAAAATTTTTTATTTTTAAGGTTAGAAACGGGAAACAAAGATTTTCCTAAATTCATTTTGTGAATAAACGAAAAATCAAAGATTTTCCTAAATTCATTTTGTGAATAAACGAAAAATCAAAGATTTTCCTAAATTCATTTTGTGAATAAACGA
>JAISZW010000157.1 GCA_031284445.1 Candidatus Methanovirga basalitermitum
TATTAAAATAATTATTATAAATTAAATAACAATTAAAATATTAATTTTAAACAATTTATATCCAAATTTAATAATAATTATTAAAAAGATGATTTTTAAAGGTTTTGTCCAGTACTATACATGTAACAATCAAGTACTATACATGTAACAATCATTTATAAAAGATTAGTTAATGAGAGCCTGTAAAAAATTGTACTCATATTCCTAAACTTTCATTTGAAATAATTACTGTACAATCTCTATTTTATAAAAAAAATATTTAAGCTATAAGCTATTAATAATTAATAACTACTTATTTTAATAGCCATTTAAGGAGTATGAAGTTTGACTTTAATTGAAGATGCTAAAAAAGGTTCTCTTGATAAAGAGTATGAAAAAATCGCTGAAATGGAAAATATAGATTTTAATAAATTCACTAAGTGCATAGCTGATGGAAAAATTGTAGTGCCTAAAAATATTAACAGAAATACTAAGTTATGTCCTATTGGAGGTGGACTTTCAACTAAAATAAATGCTAACATTGGTTCATCATCAAAAATGGAAAATATGGGAATTGAAATTGAAAAAGCAAAAATAGCTATTAAATATGGTGCCGATACTATAATGGATTTAAGTACTGGTTCAAAACTTAAAGAGTTTAGAAGGGAGATTATTAAAGTAGTTGATGTTCCAGTAGGTACAGTACCGATTTATGAAGCAGCAGTAACTGCAAAAAATAGAGATGGTTCTATAATAGATATGAACGAGGATGACATCTTCAATGCAATTATCAATCAAGCAAAAGAAGGTGTTGACTTCATGACTCTACATTGTGGGATAAATAAAGACCTTATCAACAAACTCAAAATCTCAGAGAGGTTGATGGGAATTGTAAGTAGAGGAGGAACATTTTTGAGTTCATGGATTATTCATAATGAAAGAGAAAATCCTTTATTTGAAAATTATGACTATTTGTTAGAATTAGCTCAAGAGTACGATATAACTCTTAGTTTAGGGGATGGTTTAAGACCAGGTTGTATTAAAGATGCAACAGATATTCCTCAAATCCAAGAACTTGTCACATTAGGGATCTTAGTCAAAAAAGCTCAAGATAGTAATATCCAAGTAATGGTTGAAGGACCAGGTCATGTTCCACTTAACCAAATTGTTTCAAACATGAAAATCCAGAAAACTATCTGTAATAATGCTCCTTTCTATGTTTTGGGACCTATTGTTACAGATTTAGCTATGGGTTATGACCATATTACTTCAGCTATTGGTGGGGCAATAGCTGCTTATTCTGGTGCAGATTTCTTATGTTATGTTACTCCAGCTGAACACTTATCACTTCCTTCATTAGATGATGTTAAAGAGGGAGTTATAGCATCTAAAATAGCTGCACAATCAGCAGATACTGCATTAGGATTGAGTTCAGCATTGGAGAAAGAGATGGCTATGGATTTAGCAAGGAAAAATTTGGATTGGGATAGACAATTTGAATTAACTTTTGACCCTGATAAGGCTAAAAGGTATAGAGAGGAAACTCCTGTTGAAGAAGATGATATGTGTTCTATGTGTGGAGAGTACTGTGCACTAAAAATTGGAAAAAACATTTAAAACCTCTAAAGATTTTTTTGTGATAAAAATGTTTGAAAGAATGAAAGAAGATATAACAATGATTAAACTAAGAGACCCTGCTGCTAAAAGTACAGTAGAAGTAATCTTATGTTACTCTGGACTACATGCTATTTGGTTACACAAAATAGCTCATAGATTATGGAACAATGATCATTGCCTTTCAGCAAGATGTCTATCAGAAATAAATCGTTTTATAACAGGTATTGAAATTCATCCTGGAGTTAAAATAGGAAAAAGAGTCTTCATTGACCATGGAATGGGGGTTGTAATAGGTGAAACAACTATCATTGGAGATGATGTAATACTCTATCAAGGGGTTGTTCTTGGAGGTACAAGCTTAGTTAAAGAGAAAAGACACCCAACTGTTGGAAGTGGAGTTGTAATTGGTGCAGGAGCTATTGTAATCGGTAATTTAACCTTAGGGAATGGGTCTAAAATAGGTGCTGGTGCAGTTGTTTTGGAGGATGTTCCTCCAGGAACTACGGCTGTTGGTGTTCCAAGCAGGGTAGTTCATGAAGATAGAAAATGTGCTTTAGATCAGGAACATCAAAATCTTCCAGATCCCATTAAAGAATCTATTAATGATATTCACTGTGAAATTGAAGATTTAAAAGAAGAAATAGCTATTTTAAAAAAAGAGATAAAATAACCTATTAAAAAGATATATGCATCTTTATTTACACTATCATTGGCAATGACATGATTTAAAACTGTTTCATGGATCTTGGCTTATAACTTGTGTATAATTCTGTTGATTTTTTTAAATTTTCTAAATAAAAATGATTTGTTAATAAATTAAAATAAATAAATTCTTTCATTGGAAAACAGGATATTAAGAAGTTGCATAAAGTACAAAAATCTGGCTTCTTGTAATAAATAATAGGATTGTAAAAGATGAAATTTAAAATAAGTAAAATTTCAATAACCAAGAAAATTTTCATAGGACTATTTTTAGGAATAATTCTTGGAATTTTATTTTACAAAAACGATACATTCATAGCGATTTCAAGTGTTGTAGGGTCATGGTTTCTCCACTTGGTTTATATGCTTGTTATACCTATAATAATTTCAAATGTAATAATTGGATTAAATAATATTAAAAATAGTGATAAATTAATCAGATTAGGGATTAAAACTCTCGTATATTTTGAAATATTAAGTATATCAGCTATTTGTATTGGTCTTATTATAGGAACCATGATAAACTTCAATAATTTCATGGATATGTCTTCATTACATAATATTCAATTGAATAATACTCTGGATATTCCTACAAGAAATATTACTAATTTTCAAACATTTTTGATAAATATAGTTCCATATAACATATTCAACACATTAACACAAGGAGATTTTTTAGGGATTTTGTTTTTTTCAATTGTGCTTAGTTTAGGCATAATGAAAGTTGGTAGGAAAGCAGAAATACTCATAGATGTATCCAAAGCGATTTCTAAAGTTATGTTCAAGTTAGTAAATGGAATTATGCATTTTGCCCCAGTTGGGATTGCAGGTTTAATAGGTCTTACAGTTGCAAAAACAGGAATAGTATCATTGATTCCATTAACTTTCTATATGATAATAATTTACTTTGCATGTTTTCTCTTCTTTCTCTTAATCATCGTTCCGATACTAAAAATTAATCATTTTAAGGTAATAAAATTCTTGAAGTACATAAAAGAAGAATTATTGCTAGGTTTTTCAACTTCTAGTTCTGAAACGACCCTACCCATGATCATGAAGAAAATGGAAAAGTTAGGTGTCAAAAAAGAGGTAACATCATTTGTTATTCCTTTAGGTTACACAATGAACTTAGATGCAGCAGGCATATATCAAGCTTTAGCTGTTTTATTTTTAACACAAGTTTACAACATCCCATTGGATGCTCCAAAGTTAATCATGATACTGTTCAGTATAATAATTCTATCTAAAGGTGTGGCTGGAGTTGCAGGAGCAAGCATTATTATTGTATCAGCAGTATCAACAATGGTAGGAGTACCACCACAAGCAATAGTAATTATTGCTGCGGTTGATAGATTTACAGATATGATAAGAACATTATTTAATGTTATAGGTAATTCAACAGCAACTTTAGTCATTGCCAACTCAGAAAATATGATTGATAGAGATAAATACAATAAAGAGCTTTTAAAAAAATAAAAATTATGAATCATAATTATTTATAAAATTCGATGTTAATATGGTAGATAGTAAATATTTCATAGATCATGATTCAAATCATGGTTTAAAGCTTAGTTTTCATGGAGACATTTATAATCATAAGCAAATAAATGATTTTTTAGGTAGATATTCTAATTTGGATTATCTTTATGATGGTGAACTTTTTCTACACTTAATTCATCATTTATTGAATAGTAATTTAGATGACTTTGATGATGTTGCTAATTATTTGAAGGAAAATCAAAATTATAAATTTCTTTTTAACAATAATGGAACTATTAAATCAGAATTTAGTTTTTTGATAGCTGTTTTATATGGGTCTATGAAAATTAATGGAGATTTTGTTTTTTCAATTTCTGATGGTGAAAATGTAGCTATTTCAAGAGATGTGATTGGTTCTTATCTTCTTTATTATGGGTGTGATAATGAGTTGTTATTTGCAAATAACAGGAAAACTTTGCTGAGTGAGGGGATTTCAGATGTTAAAACATTTAAACCAGGGAATGTGATGTTTAACAATAAAATTTATCCTCCGTTAGATCCTCCATGGAATAAAATAAATAAGAACAATTTAGATGTTAACAGTTTTGATGCTAATTATTATATTAAATCTAAAAATACCCTTATTAAACTCCTTAAACAGTCTGTTAACATTAGGGTAGATGGTTTAGATGAAGTAGGCTTGTTTTTCTCTGGTGGAGTTGATAGTACAACAGTAGCTAAAATCTTAAAGGATGTCGATGGTTTGGATGTTAAACTATTTACTGTGGGGACTGAAAATTCTGAAGATCTTGAGGTGAGTAAAAAAATAGCTAATGACTTAGATTTAGATTTAGAGTATAGGTTAGTGAATGAGGAGGTTGTTAAGTCTAAATTTGAAGATTTCTTGTT
>JAISZW010000097.1 GCA_031284445.1 Candidatus Methanovirga basalitermitum
CTAAACCTAAAACATTTACTAAAAAACTCTTTATGTTCTTTTTTAGGATATATCCGTCTTACTCTACCTTGTATAACTTTTCCCATGATTATCACCTCCTTTACTACTAATTCCTCCCCTTACTAAAGTAAAGGGATTCCTTAGCTATTTATGTTGATCCTTTTGTTTGTTTAAGTTTTACATAGCAGTTGTACCCATGAAATATATACATAACTTATTTAGAAATTAATCCATAAAGGAAAACCAATAAAACAGCTCCTAATCCAAGTTCCCAATACCTCCCAATACCCTAATATCGCGAAAAAATAGGATATTATAAAGACGAATAAAAATATAATGAACATTTTTGCTTTTTTGTCCATGATGAAGTTTAAAGTAGCTCTTGTAAATTCAGAAGGTATGTAATAAGCATATCCTCCATCAGCTAATTCAAAATTAACAAGAGATAAAGGGGTTGTTGTAACTTTATCAGCTAATTGGGCTCGTTCACCAGCTTCATGTCTTGTTCTACCTATACCTGCTCTGATTTTTGTTTTATTATTTAAAGCAAACCATGCAGAATCTAATCCTGCTTTAATAGCTAAGGATTTACTTGGGAGTTTAGCTATTAAATCATCCCCACCTTCACGATAACCTTCAATTGTACCTTCACATTCTGTTGTAATGAAATTTTTAATCTTGTTCATTATTTCCACTAATTTATTCTTACCATACTTGTTTGTAAAAAGAGTTGAATTTATCATATCAATGAATAAGTAATATTGATGATCTTCAAAATTCTCTACAGGTTCATTAAATCTGTTTTCAAATACAAGAGCATATTCTCCACCTAATTTAGTGAAACCAATTCCTGATTGTGGTCCAATACCTTTATTAAGATTTATTAATCTTTCAACTGCTGCTGCTGCAGTCATTCCTACGGTTGCCTTTACATTAAGTTTATTGGATAATCCCATCCCAATAATTTTGGTGGCTATTTTAATCGCATCATTTTTAGAAAACATATGAGCAACAATTTCAGTCGAACTATGTTCTTCAATCTCTCCTTTTGCATCTGTTATGATTTTAGAAAATTTATTGATCAATAAGCTTGAATTGGATAGTTCAACATAAAGATATCTATCATTACCTGTGATAATGTTACTTACAAGAGCATACTCTTCAATTTCGCTTCCAGCAGGTTTTAGTTCATAGAATTTATGATTGGCAGGAATATTTTCTTCACCTACATCTCTTAGTAAGTTGTAAAAAATACTTTCGGTAGTAATCATGGTTTCTTTAATTTCTATAAGCATAGTTTTTGTAAAATTGAACATCTCAACATATTCAGTTTCTATTTTAGAAGAAGGGACATATCTAGTACCAATACTTATAATTTTATATTTAAGTATTAACTTGAAAATCCATTTTAGCAAAGAATTATTGGTCATTACATATCCTCCAGTATTAAACTGTATTAATCTTTTTCATTAAAATTGGCAACAGTTGTTTTTTTATCTTTAATAACCTCTTTTCTTTTACATGAAACAATTCCTAAGGGAATATCACAATAATTACAAGCTTGAATATACTCCAAAGACATTAGTTTCTTTATTTCTTCTCTTAAATCATAAGATTCTCTCAAATCAACAAAATTTCCATCATTAGGGAACAAATTCAAGTTAACACCATGTGCTTGAAATTGGCATAGATAAAGTTTACCATCTAAAATAGTACTACAGTATTTACTATTACTACAATTTAAGTTAAAGGTTTTAAGGGTTGTTATATCACGATTTTTATTTTTAAGATTACCTATGTTTATCCAATCAGAATTTTGATACTTTAAAAATACGACACTATTTTCTCTTAATTTTTTCTCAATCTTATTGCTTCTATTGCCATAATCAGAAACATAAACTTGAATTTTGTTCCTATATTTTTTAAGCATATCTACTGTTTTATTATCAGGGACAACTGTTCCATTTGTGATAAACAAAATTTTACCAAATTCACGAGCATATATGTGATTAGAACATATTCTATTTATTAAACTACTTAAATTCCGATTTAAAAAAGGTTCTCCACCCATGATTTTTAATACTGCAACATAATCAATAGCATCTAAAAAAATGGATAAATCTTCAAAAAGCTGATTAACATCTTTATTTTCAGGATCAGAGTAATGTGGAATCAAATTTGTACAACCATCACAATTTAAGTTACATTTTTCAGTTACCACTAACTCTACACCAGTTAAAATCAACGAATCTCTTCCACCCCCCCCCCCCCCCCCACATGATAATAGCTAACTTAAAACAGGCTTTTAAAATATAAAAAGGAAAGAAAAATGCCATTAATTTTGAATTACCTTTAAGCCTTTGATAATAAAACTTACGAGCATCCGACTCTGCTTCTTTATATATAACACTTTTTTTAAATTGGTTTAACATACTACAAATTCCTGTTAGGAGCAAATTTCTTCAAAAGAATAAAAAATAATCTATTTCACAATTAGCAAAATGATTTTATTTAAATCTTATTTCATTATTTTGGAAATAACTTTTTGATGAATCTTTAAAAGGTTCTTGTATTGACTACTCCCCTATCTAAAAGATAGGGGATTCTTATGGTCTTTAAACCATGTTCCTAATCCACTAACTTATGTTAGTTTTTCCAAAGGCAAGCCCCGTCAGTCCGACGGTTCGAATATTAATAGCCGCATTAGTATCCCGATCATGATTTGTATTACAAGTTGGACAAGTCCACTCCCTAATACTTAAATCTAAACCATCATTAACAAAACCACACACACTACAAGTTTTAGAAGTGTATTTTTCATCCACAACCTCAAACTCTTTACCGTACCACTCTGATTTGTACTCTAACTGTCTTTTAATTTCAAACCAATGAGCATCACTAGTAGTTTTAGCTAATCTATGATTTTTTAAACCTAATTGACTATTAACATTACCTACAAAAATCTTATCATATTGATCAACTATTTCTGTAGTTATTTTATGTATTGTATCGTTAATATGGTTTTTCTTTTTAGAATAGATATTTTTAAGCTTGGTTCTCGTCTTAAACCAATTCTTACCATCTTTAACTCTACAACTAAGGATTTGATTAAATCTACCTATTTTAGCATCAAGTTTCTTAAAGCTTATTCGTCCACTTTTAAAACCATCACTAGTAGTTATACTATCTTTTAATCCTAAATCTATACCCACAACTTTACCTGTTTTAGGTTTATTTATGATTATAGAGTTAGAAACATTAATAGCTACGTACCATTTATTATTCTCATGACTTATTGTTGCTGTTAGGATCTTTCCATTAATTGGTCTACTATATTTAATTTTAATTAGATCTTTTAGTTTAGGTATTTTTAAACCTTCATGGCTGACTTTAACATTACCTGTTTTGAATGTTTTAATTGGATTTCTCCTTGATTTCCATTTAACATATCCTGCACCAGTCTTATAGATATTCTGATAACCGCTTATTAGTCATTCATATGCTTTTTGGAGAGCTATACTATCAACATCATTTAAGAAATCAAATCTTTCTTTCAAATGTTTAAGGTACATCTTAGCATTTTTTCTATTCAGAAAATAGTTTATTTTCGGACTGTTAGTTAATTGTTTGATTAAATCCCTATCATGCTCGTAAAATTCTTTCACTCCATTAAAAACAAACCTACTACAATCTATATTGTTAAATAGATATTCTTCTTGTTCGAAACTTGGATATATCCTATATTTATAGGATTTGTTTTTAAGTTTAGTTTTAGTTAACATGTATTTAAAAAATATATATTCTTACTATTAAAGGTATTGATATACAAAAAAAAGTATATATACAAAAAAACTTAAAAAGTTTAAAATTCATCCCCCAATTAAAATTGGGGGTTTTTTTTTAAAGGTTTAGATAAATTACACCTTCATCAATCTTGATCTCTTTTTTTTGGGATTAAATGAATGTCAAAGTCTCCAGGATTTTCTAAAGTTAAATTTGGTTTGATTAAAACAATGGGGAACTTCCAAGAATTTATTCTACCAGCTACTGTACTTGCAATATTACGAGAATTCCTTTTTATAAAACTTTCATCATGAACATTAATAATTACTTCTATATTAAATGGAGAGTCATTTAAAACTTCATCAGAATAGATTATATTCAACTCAAATAAATCTGGTTTCATATACAAATCATTTCTAACAGCTATTAGGGGAGTTTTATCAAGATGTAATCTATCTTTTATAGTAATTGAAATATTGCCTGCACTTTTTACTGCTTCTTTATAATTTTTAGGATGTACTAAAACAAAGATTATGTGTGGAGCTAAGGTTTCAACATTATCTATCATATCCATGACTTTTCCAAACATTGGTATCTTTGAGATTACCCCTTCTATTTTAGTCTCTATATTTGTTTGATTAAACCTATCCATTCTAATTATAGCTTCTTTTGCAATATTTACTGGTGAAAATTGAAGACCATTTTTACCCATGTATACATCAACCCTACTTTTTTCAAAACTCAATAAAATCTCATCACATATTTTTTGAAGAATGTTTCTAACTTTTTTTGGTTTTTTAGGTTCTTTTAATACAATTTTATCATTTTCGAATGAAAATGGGATTCTCATATGATTAATATCATGAAATTCATTAGTAAATTCTCTAAAGTGGTCGTTAGAGAGGATTTTAGCATGTTCTTTTTCAGCTAAGTTAAGAATAATATGATCTGCATGGCTACCAGCTTCAACTTCTTCAATAATGTTGTTTTCAACCAATTCAACATATCTCTCTTTATCATCTATATTATGCTTTAATGATGCATCGGCTATGATTATGATATCATCATATCTCTCTTCTAAGGCATTCATTGTAGACAATAGATATTCTAATTTTGCTTTAGAACCCTTTTTTTTTCCAAAACTTGCTACATTTGATGCATCAACAATAATTTTCAATCTATCACCATGTCAAATGATCTTATAAAATTCATCTGATATAATAGTTATAATAAATTTCGACAATGAGTATATATTTAGAATTAATGATATATAAATTTTTTTATAGTTACTCAATGCTGCCAACTTAAGAAATTTCTCCTTTAATTATTCTTTACTTTAAAAACAATTAAATTAAAACAAATGAAAATAAAATGAAAAAATCCTTAAGTTGACAGAGTTGATAGTTACTGATGTTGTATGCATTTTATTTCGTCATCTACCCCTAACTGAAGTTAAGGGGCTTGGTATGTAATTAGATTCTAATGAATCCAGAGTTGTCATACCCTTTAAATCCCTACGAAGCATAGGTACATACTTTCCAAATGCTCTTATAAAAATATTTTTTGCAGCATTTGTATCTCTATCCACAAACTTATTACAAGTTTTGCAATATGCTTGTCTATCCTTAATATCCAACCAATCACCGCAAACACTACATTTCTTAGTTGTATTCTATAAATAATAATAAAAAAATCATTACTGCCGCATGA
>JAISZW010000279.1 GCA_031284445.1 Candidatus Methanovirga basalitermitum
GAAACTTTTAAAAAAAAGTTTAAGAAAATCAAAGATTTTCTAACTTAATCAAGTTAAGTTTCATCAAAAAGGTTATTTCTAAAAAATATGAAATACTAATTTAAATAAAATTTTTTTACTATTTATAAAATCTTTGATTTTATAAGTTTAAAAATCTCTGATTTTTTACTATTTATAAAATCTTTGATTTTATAAGTTTAAAAATCTCTGATTTTTTACTATTTATAAAATCTTTGATTTTATAAGTTTAAAAATCTTTGATTTTTTACTATTTAGAGAATATCAATCTCTTTTTTTTATTTTTTCTGCCTTTAAGTTCTTTTTACTTGTTCATGAACTATTTTCTACATTTTCAGGTTTTTCATTTTAGTCATAATATTAATTTATATTTTAATGATAACATATTTTTATATAACATTAAAAATATATATTATATTTTAATAATAGGAGTAATAGTTCTTTTAATTTGATGAGACAATATAATTTAAAGAATCATAGTTTTAAAAAAGTTATATTTAAAAGATTTTAAGTTAATAATGAAAATAAGAGTTAATAATAATTTTATATAAAAAATGTTTAATTTTAAATAAAATGATCAAGGTGAATCAAATGACAAAAGTTAAAGGAACAAATAAAAGAACCAGACCTAAAACTCATTATAAAAAACCTGGAAGTAAAAGAGGAAGAGCTACTAAAAGATTTTAATTATTTCAAACTACCATCAATAATATATAAAATGTTTGGATAGTGCCTAATCCTTGATTTTATATTATCATTCAATTTTTTCTCCTTTTAGGTATGTGCTGGTTGTTTCAGTAATTTTAACTTCAATAAAGTCTCCAAGGTTTGCATTATTTACTATAACTGGAATATATGAGTCTGTTTTTCCTATAAATCCTGATTTTTTTCCATTTCCAACTATAAGTACTTTTTGAATTGTGTTTAATAGATGATTATTTTCTTCTTCTGTAATTTGAGTTTTAATAGCTGTTAAATATTTAGAACGTTTTTTCATGATTGTGCTTGGAATTTCATTTAAATCAGATGATGTAGCTCCTTTTCTATGTTTGTACTTAGAGATATGAATTAAATTAGGCTTTAAATCATTCAATAAGTCAACTGTTTCTTGAAAATCCTCATCAGATTCTGTAGGATAACCAACAATAATATCTGTAGCTATTGTTATATTGGGAATTTTTTCTTTAAATCTTTTAACTATTTTTTTAAACTCCTCTACACTATGCCCTCTCTTCATCTGTTCTAAAACATTATTACTACCAGATTGAACTGGAAGATGAAGAAATTTATAGACTTTTTTTGACTGAAAACTTTTGATTAGATCATTTAAATCATATAAGACATTTTTAGGATGCATCATACCTATACGAGCTTTAAAATCACCATCAAGTGATGAAATCTCATTAATAAGGGTAGACAATTTCTCATGGCTATCTCTACCAAAGGCGGCTGTATCTTGAGCTGTTAACTGAACTTCAATGCAATCTTCTTTGATTGCGTTATCTGCTTCTTTAACAATTTCATTTATTGAATAGCTATGTAGTGAACCTCTTGCAAATCGAGTGCAGCAATATGTGCAGATACCTAAACAACCTTCGCATATCTGAATAATATGAATAAGGGGATCAAATCTAAATTTAGAAACCCCAACCTTAGAATTCTTAGAAAACCCAGTTTCCCTAACTATTTCATTATTAAAAGTTCTATTAACAATATCTGATGATTTGTTTAGTTTATGTGGACCAATCCATGAGGAATTAGGTGCTATTTTATCCAATTTTTTAGGGTCTATCTCAACCATACAGCCTGAAACCACAATTTTTTTATCAGGATGAGTTTCTTGTAATTTTTTAATCTTATTTGAAACCTTATTTTCAGTAGGATTTTTAACATAGCAAGTATTTATAATAGCTATTTGGGAATCTTGTATGTTATCAACAATTTCAACATTATTTTCAGTTAGTAAACCAGCTATTATTTGTGAATCAGCCTGATTAAATGTGCATCCATAGGTTTCAATAAAAACTTTTAAAGGATTTTCATTTTCCATAAATTTTCATCGTTTTATTCCTTTTTAATAGCTATTTTATCGGTTAAATCAAAGTCATATTTTTTATAGTTAACAGGATCCCCATAGACTCTCTTAATAACAGATGCTTTAGCCGAACCTCTTGTCATTTTCTTTTTCAATGTTTTAATGACCTTAACCTTAAACAGTATGTCCTCTATTTTTACAATATCATCAGCCGATATCCTAAACTCTCTATCTAAATCAACTTTGTAAGCTTGGGTTATTCCTTTGAAGTTAATTGATACTCCGATTCTTGATGGAATATCAATGGATGATGCCCAAATTGTATTAACATTTTTAGCTATTGAGAATTTAACTCTTTTACCACTTTTAAGTTCGAGGGATCTTACTTCAGATTTACCTAAGTCAGATATTAGAATATCTCCTGAGGATAACTCATCATCAGGATAGATATTTATATTTGTTCTTTTAGAATTTCCGTTTTCACTTATAATCAATCTAAATGGTTTTGGTTTTTCAAGGGTGGTGGATTTCTTGAAAACATGATTACAACAAGTACAATCTAATAAAAATTCATTTATCTCATTTGTTTTAGATGAAATAGTTTTAGATTTTAATATTTTTATATCTTTACTACTACAAACTGGACATTCCATTATATTTTCCTCTAAAAAACCATTTTTACCTTGTATAATTAAAAATTTATTTAATCTCTCTTGGTATTGCTTGTAAATGATAGTAATTGAATATCAGCTAAAGAATACCATAAAAAACTATCTGAATCAGAGCTTATTTCTATAAAGCCCGTTTTAGTATTTATATTAATACTAACCACCCGTATCTCACTTTCCATGTTTGAAAAATCTTCTTTGGATAATGATTGTCCTATTTCAAATGTTTTTATTTCTTCCTGATTTTTTGGCTTAAATAATAACTTATTTACTCTCATACATCTCAACTTTAAAATATATTATATTAACTATAATATATTATATTTTTTATTTAATATATAATAATCCACAATGCTGTCAACCTAAGAAATTTTTCATTAGTATAAACCTCCATTATTAGATATAAGCTATTATTTAGAAGTTTTTTCTTAAGTTAGTTTTGTACTTTGATTTTAAAGGTTTAATTCT
>JAISZW010000090.1 GCA_031284445.1 Candidatus Methanovirga basalitermitum
TATTAAAAAACAATATAAACATATTATTTAACATATATTTAAAGAATTTTGTATATATAACATTAATCCAAAACATTTATTTAAAAATTGAAGATCTGAAAAAATAAATTTACAATTCACTATTAATCTTCATTGAACTTGTTCAACTAGAAAATTTTAATTTTCTTATATTAGAACAAAAAGATTTGGAAAATTTAATAGAAATCAATACTGGGCAGTCTAAAAGAGGACAAAAATGAAAATAAATAAGTATCTATTGTTAGGATTAATGTTTATTACTTTTTCAGTCTGTCTGCTTTTTAGCAATTTTTTAGATCAATATATAAGAATATTTACTTGGTATTTCTTAATGGGTTCTTCAAAAGGTAAAGACATCATATTTTTCGGTTTGTTTGGTTTATTCTTTATTTTGCTAAGTTTTTTCTCAAAAAAAATAGATAAAATATCTAAATCTGGAAACTATTACCTCAAAATAGCTATTTTTATTATCATGCTATCTATAATCCTACCATTATCTCTTGAAGTAATAATTCGATTGAATTTGGGATTGGATATCTTTACAACATTTGTTATACCAGATCCAAATTATGCTACAACAAGTTTACTTCATAGCCATATTTTTAAATCTGTAGTTGGAAGTATTATAGATTCAATCATACCAAGTATTTCTTCTGGAATCTATACTGGAAGTCCAATAGCATCTCATGTTCCTTGGATAGCAAATGTAATTGTAATCATTTTACCAACATTATTTGTGGTGTTTTTTTTATCTTTAAAAGATAGATTAATTCCATCAAAAATCTTGTTAATGTTCTCATCAATATGTACCTTGATTGGAATTGTAGATGGAAATTTATTTGCAACACCTACAATCATTGGGATTTATGGTATTTTGATAGTATTTTTTGATGAGCTGTATTTTGATTATATTTTTGCAGTATTATTTAGGAATAAGAGAATGATAGATTGTTTCATTGAAAGAAGAGAGAAATATAGGTTACAGAAAAGAAATTCTAAACTTAGAACTATTTTTAAAAGAGCCATACCCCATATAACTCTATTTTTAATAATAATTCTAAGATTAACATTATCTTTGGGTTGTGTGGATCATGAATATTATGAAGTTGATTTGATAGAACCAAATCTCAATGATTTGGATTTAAATTCTGGTTTAGATGGTCTTGAAGTTAAATCTTTCTCTTATGAAGATAATAAATTAAAAATTAAGTTAGATTCAAATTATAATGAACATTGGTTAACCAATAGGCTATCAAAAGTTTTATCTAATAAATGTAGTGAATTTTCATTGTCTTGGAATGGTTATTCATTCCTTAATAAGACAAAATAGAAATTTTTTTATATTTATATATAATATTAGAAAATTAAAAATCTTATTTCTCAAAAAATATTTTTGATTATATTGAATATTTTGTGATTTTATGAAAATTAGAACACCTTCGAGGTTACATATAACTTTAATAGATCTTAATGGGTCTTATGGTCGTTTAGATGGAGGTATTGGTCTTACATTATCAAGTCCAAGCATGCTTTTAAAGGGAGAGTTAAGTGAAAAGGATATATCTTTAGACTTTTCTTCAAAGATCGATGCTAAAGTTAAAGATGAATCTTACAGGAAACTTTTAAATTCTGTTAATAAATTGATTAATCATTTTTCAATTAAAAATGGTTTCCATTTTACTCTTGAGGAAACATATCCAATCCATAGTGGTTTAGGTTCAGGAACTCAATTTGCACTTGCAGCAGGCAGACTCGTTTGTGAGTTATTGAAAGAAGATTTAGGCATTGAATACCGTGGTTTTAATCAGGAAAAAACAGGGGACTCTATTGATTGTTATTCTTTGAGTGAAATTCTTAAAAGAGGAGGAAACTCTGGTATAGGTACTTTTTCCTTTGATTGTGGTGGATTTATTCTTGATGGAGGTCATGTTTTAAGTGAAAAAAAATCTTTTCTACCATCTTCTGCTTCATCTTCAAAGCCACCTGTTTTAGTTGGCAAATATGATTTTCCTAAAGAGTGGGATATTGTAATAGCTATCCCTAATGTTAATAATACTATTAGCGGTGAAAAAGAAGTTGATTTGTTTCAAAAATATTGTCCAGTCCCTAAAAGTGAAGTTAATGAATTATCCCACTTGATTTTAATGAATTTGATTCCTTTTATGTTAGAAAAGGATATTGAATCTTTTGGTTGTGTTATAAATCAAATTCAAGGTTTAGGATTTAAGAAGGTTGAGGTAAATTTGCAACCATGCCATGTTAAAAAGGCAATGAATGCAATGAGGGATTTTGGGGCTTATGGTGTAGGCATGAGTTCTTTTGGTCCTACAATTTATGGTATCACACATAAAAATACAAATGAAGTTTATAAAGCTACTAAAGAGTATTTAGGTGATGATAGTACTGTATTTATCACAAAAGCACAGAATCATGGCCATATATTAGAAAAATAGTTGAATGGTGCTTTAATGACTTTAAAAGGAAAAGTTTGGAAGTTTGGAGATAACATCGATACTGATGTTATTATTCCAGGTCGATATTTAAGAACATTTAGTCCAAATGATTTATCTGCTCATGTCATGGAGGGTGAAAGACCTGATTTTGCTTCTATAGTTCAAAAAGGAGATATTATTCTTGGAGGTCGGAATTTTGGTTGTGGGTCTTCAAGAGAACAAGCAACAATAGCTATTAAAAATTCTGGTGTTGATGCTATAGTAGCTAAATCATTTGCAAGAATATTTTATCGTAATGCTATTAACATTGGTTTACCAGTTGTAATAGCTGATATTGATGCAGATGAAGGAGATATTATAGAAATAGATCTTAAAAGCGGGAGTATCCATAATTTAATCACTAATAAATCTTTTAAAATCAGACCATTTAAAGACTTCCTACTAAATATACTTTTAGATGGAGGGATTGTAAATCATTATATCAAACACAATTAAATAGCTATAGTATTATCCCTTAACACCTATTTTCGAGAATCATATAGAATATATGAAATAAACTTAAACATGGAATTATTTTAATAAAACAACCATACTCACTTCAGATTGATCAACAACCCTTCTTCCTATTTCATCAGCTATTTTTGTAGCAAAATCGAGGACTTCATCATGTTTTGGCATATTCTCAACACTTAATCTTTTTCGTGAATATCCAACACACATATACCCTTTAACCTCAATATAATCAGGATTAGCTATTTTTATTAATTGACCATAGTTTTCTACATTCCCCATGTTTTTTCCCTTGATACATGTTAAACGGATAACACATCTACTATTAAAACTTGGCAAATATTCAAGACTATTCATTAATTTGCTCCAAGCATCATTTATTTGAGGGTTACAAATTGACTTGTATGTTTTCTCACTATCTCCATCAAGAGATAGATATAACTGTGTTGGTTCACTCTCAAGACTTTTTAATTTTTCAGGTAATAGACCATTTGTTACAAGAAAGGTTGTGAAATTTTTCTTTTTAAACTCCTCAATTAAACCATTTATTTCAGGATAAAATGTAGGTTCTCCAGCTAATGAAATAGCAGCATTATTTGGTTTGCCACATTCAGACAATTTCACCTCATCTGCTTTATCGTTGCCAAAAAATCCACAAAGTAAATTGTTTTGTGCTTTTATACAATCATCAATTATTGTTTTTGGGTTATCGTATTCAGAATTCCACTGAGTTTTTGTAATGGATAGATCTCTCCAACAAAATGAACATTTTTGATGGCAAAATGGAATAGCTGGTGACATTTGCAAGCATCTATGGCTTTTAATGCCATAAAACTTCTGTTTGTAGCATTCACCCTGATTTAAAATACTTTTTTTAGTCCAGTGACATATTTTAACTCCAGCATGCGAGTGTTTGCCAGCAAATCTGTAACCACTATGTTCCATTTTTTCCTGTTCTTCTGTAGTTAATACCATTTAATCCTCACATAATTTTTATCTTCTAAATTTTTTTATTATTATGTTTATATACATTAATAAAAACTTATTACTAACTCTATCGTTAGTCTCTTCTAAACCTTTTTTTAAATAGATTTTATATTAAAATATTTTTTAATCAATGCTCCTATATCTCTATTATTATATATAGTAATAAAGACATAATTTTAAAAAATAGTTCATTAAAAATTCATAAGTAAAAATATGACTTTTTAATAAAATAATTACTTATTATCATCTTTATTTATCAAAATAATTATTATAAACTAAATAACAATTAAAATATTAATTTTAAACAATTTATATCCAAATTTAACAATAATTATTAAAAAAATGATTTTTAAAGGCTTTGTCTACTACTATAATAAATTGTGAGGGTGTAAAAAAGTGTGGAGTTATTTGGAAAAATTGACTTTTATTTATAAACAAGGTGTCTCATTTTCATGAAAAATTCAAGACATAAAAAAATGTATCTGGTGAATCTGAAATATATATTATAGTAGTTTCCAAAAGTACAGCTTAAAACTTATTTAAATTTAAAAATTAATCTTGAACTACTTTGAATTTTTAAACAAAGTTAAATCCATATAGATAAAAATCCGATTGCTA
>JAISZW010000104.1 GCA_031284445.1 Candidatus Methanovirga basalitermitum
ATTCTTTGAGCAACAATAATTTTTGTCACTCCCACCATTTCTTTTTTAATATTGTCTCGTACTTTTCGGTCTGTAGCCATATCTAGTGCACTAAAACTATCATCAAAGATTAAAATTTCCGGTTTTCGTATAATAGCGCGGGCAATCGCTAATCTTTGTTTTTGGCCACCAGAAAGATTGGTAGCATTTTGACTAATTACATGTTCATATTTTTCTTTAATTTTTTCAATAAAAGGCGCTGCACATGCAATTTGACATGCTTTTTCAACCTCTTTAGTTGTGTTTAGCTCTGAATGTTTATTGACAATTCCATATTCTACATTTTTAGCAATAGTGGTATTAAAAAGGAAGTTTTTTTGTGGCACAAATCCAATTCTATTTCTAAGATCAGTTAATTTCATATCTTTAATACTAACTCCGTCAACAATAATATCGCCATTAGTGGTTTCCATCATTCGAGGGATTAAATTGATAATCAATGATTTACCACTACCAGTTGATCCAATAATTGCTAATGTCTCTCCTTTATTAACTTTAAAGCTAATGTTTGATAATGCATTATTCTTTGCACCAGCAAATTTTAAATCAACATTTTTAAATTCAACAACACCAGTTAATTTAGTTTTAATTGATTTATTTGCTTTCTCAATAATCTTTGTTTTTGTATCTAAAACAGCATTAATCCGTTTGGCAGAAATCACGCCATTAGGCACGAAGAAGAATAACATAATTATTCGAATGAACGACATGATAATAATTGATGAAAGCATGGCATATTTTACCACTGTTGGGAGAATCTCCATTGTAGTGGCATCACCCTTATAAATTAAGTATGCCCCTAGTCAATAGAAACCCAATGTAATAAATGTAAGGATTGATTGAATAAATGGCAAGGCAGAATTAACTGTACTATTTAAAATAAAATCATTTTTTCGGTTATTATTATTAACTACATTGAATTTTTGGTCATGGTATGTCTGACTATTAAATGCTCGAATTACACGAATTCCAGTGATATTTTCTCGTGCAGTATCATTCATGTTATCCATATATATCTTATTCTTCTTAAATTTTGGTAATACAATGATTAGAACTACTGTAAATAAAACAATCAATGCACCAATCCCGGCTCCAATAATTACTGGGAAATAATTAGCAACATTACCACCTGTAGTATTTTTGTTATCAAAAATAACTTTTAAGACTCCACCAATAGCCATGGCTGGCGCACTAATTGCTAACCTAATTGTCATATTAAAAGCTTGTGTAGCGTTAGTGATATCATTAGTATTCCTGTTAATTAGTGATGGAATAGAAAATTTGTCAATTTCTGTTTGGTTAAATGTATTTACGTGAGCAAAGAAGTTTTTTCTCACATATAATGCGTAATTACTACTAATAACTGCACCAGTACACCCAACAGTCATAATGCATAAAAAAGATCCAACAACATATAAAATAACCCAACCAAAATCTTCTCATATTTTTATTGCACTTGATGGTTTGCCGTTATCAAATAAATGGATAATATTAGCCACACGATCAGGCAAAAATAAATCTAGGTATACTTGTATAACAAGTAAACACATGGTGATGGCAACCAAAACCCAATCTAGGGGCTTTAAATATTTAGCAAGACGAAACATAATTAAATTATATATATATTCAAATTGGTGGTTATTTATATAACTTGAGCATTTTTTCAATGAATGTAAGTGCTTCTAGGTATGGTTGTTTAGTGTTTAAATCGATACCTAATAATTTTATTGTTTCTAAAGGCGGTCGACTTGTTCCACTTTCTAGAAATTTAAAGAATTTATCCATAATCCCTTTTTCTTTATTGATAATCTTATTGGCTAAACAGACGGCTACAATTTCTCCTACTGCATATTTATATAAATAAAAGTTTCCAGCATAGAAGTGAGAAATTCGTAAAAATGAACCTTGTGCATATGAATATGGTTCTTTCCTATTTTTGATTTTATTAGTACTATATTTTAGTAACATTTCCTTGTATAAATGTTTTAATGTTTCCTTGGCGAATGGTTTACTTTCATTAACCAATTTATTTGCTTCATATTCAAAATTACTTAAACAAACTTGTGCAGTAGTTGTGTTGAAAAAATTTCCACAGATTTCTCTAATGTAATTGTCTTTGAGATTTTTATTATTTTTATATTTATTAATCATATATAATCCTAACAACACTTCATTAAGAATACTAGGAATTTCAGCTGTAAAAATTGTGGTTTCTGCATACACCTTTTGTGCTTTATTAAAATAAATAGAATTTATGCTGTGTCCGATTTCGTGTGCTAATGTGGACACACTATCATATGTGCTATCAAAATTCATTAAAATATAAAATTTATTTAATCCTTTAGCGCCGCCAATTGAATATGCTCCAGTATGCTTGTTTGGTTTTGGTAAATAAGATACTCATTTTTCGTGCATGATTTTATTAACATGACTGATGTATTCATCTCCCAGAATGGCAAGTCCTTTTTTTATTGTATCTTGCATTTCTTCAATACTAAACTTTAGAGTATTTTTTGATAAGTCTACACCTGCATCTCATGGTTCTAATTTTGTTAATTTAAGTTTTTCTTTTAATTTAGTAGAAGTGATTCTTTTATATTGTAAATATGGTATTTTAAATTTCATTACTTGAGTATATAAATTTGTAATAAATTTTTGATTAATCTCATCATCATTACATGTGCGATCAATATAGTCTTTATAGTTGTGAAGTTTTGCATATGTGTTCAATTTTAAATAATTGTAGTAAAGTGTTTGTGTTAATGTAGATTCAAATTTTGCAAACGCGTGGTGATAACTAATTCATGTATTTTTTCTTAAAATTCGATCGTTACTTTTTAAATTAAGAAAAACAGCACTACTAGTTGGCAATTTATGAATTTTATTTTTGCTGTCAACCACATTATCAAATTTAATATCGCCATCTACTAGTGTATTAAATATTGAATGCACTGCTGGGTTATTAATACTAATTTTCGATAGCAATGCATTATCACTACTTGATAGAATATGGTTTTTTTCTTTAAATAACAACTCAAATGATCGATTATATTCACCAAGTGACTTATCTTTTAAATATTCTCTAATCTTTTTTTCATTTTCAATAATCTTATTTACTAATCCAGATGTTTTTGCATTATATTCATGCGCCTGAGAACTATATTTTTGTTCTCATGAAATATACTTTTCATCAGTAATGTTTTCTGATAATTTATTTGAAATATAGTTAGCAATCCGGTTTGATAGTTTTTCATTTTCCTCACATAAATTTATTCATTTTTTAAAATTTTGTAAATTTTGACAAAATGCGCCATATGCTTTAATAATTTTCTCTTCACTGCTCTTTCATTTGTCATATAAATCCTCTAATGACTTACTTTCAAGAATATCTTCTAAATCTCAATTATATTTTTCATACATTTTATTATTCATGTTGCTGCAATGTATAGCCATATATAAATTATAAAAAAGTTAAGTTAGACGAAAATTAAGACTCTAAATTATTAAGTTTAATTACATTCTCCACTCTATCTTCTATTTTTTCTACCTCGTTATCAATCTTATCTACCTTAATGTTTAATTGTGCTATTGCTTCTCCATGTTCCTTTAAAGTAGCAACAACATCATCATTAAATTGTTCTTGTTTCTTATTGAATTGTCTTTGTTCCTCAATAAACTGCAACACTACTTCTCTAAATGATGGTTGTTTTGGTTTTTTGTTACCGTCAACACCACCTTTGCCTCTCCCTCCACTTTTACCGCCTTTTGTTGGATTTACTTTGCTAGCAGAAACTTTTTGGTATGTAACTTCATCGCCAATTATTTTTTTATTAACTTTTGCATCAGTTATTCTAACCTTACCCATGTATACATATTATAATTGTTATTTTTATTCGCGTTTATGATATTTTTATAATATTATTATGAAAATTAGAATTAATAAATTAAATTTTATTATTGAGCTAAAAAAGATATTGGCGGTTGTGGGTAATAACCCTATTAATCCCATTTTAGCAAATATGTTGATTGTAGCCGAACAAAATGAGTTGGCACTATATGGTTCTAATGAATTAATTTCAGTAAAAATTATCATTAATGAAAATATTAGTATTGAAAAATCTGGTAAATGTTTAATTTCTGCAAAAACATTTATTGGGATTATAGAGAAATTAAATGAAAATGAATTTGAGATTGAAATGATTGATTCAATTTTAAGAATTAAGAGTGA
>JAISZW010000003.1 GCA_031284445.1 Candidatus Methanovirga basalitermitum
GTTTTTCTAAAATTTCATGATTTATTTATAAATATAGTACCTGACAAACCTTTAAAGATCATCTTTTTAATAATTATTATTAAATTTGGATATAAATTGTTTAAAATTAATATTTTAATTGTTATTTAATTTATAATAATTATTTTAATAAATAAAGATGATAAAAGTAATTATTTTATTAAAAAGTCATATTTTTACTTATAAATTTTTAATGAGCATTTTTAAATAATTATGTTTATTACTATAAAAGTAAATTTTTCCATAACTCCACACTTTTTTACAGACTCAAATGTTATATTATATAAAAACATTGCTGGAAAGAGGATGTAAATTTTTGTGGAGTTTTTCTAAAATTTTCAAGTTTATTTATAAATAAAAGTCAATTTTTCCAAATAACTCCACACTTTTTTACACCCTCGCTGGAAATGAATCAAAACATATTAATGGAAGAAAAATTAAGTTGTATTCATAGATAATTACTTGTAAAGAGTGTTTAAAAAATGAGAAAAGAATGTTTAACAATTATAGGAACCGCTCATGTTTCTAAAGAAAGTGTTGAAGAAGTAAAAGATACAATATATGGTGAAAAACCAGAAGTTGTAGCTATTGAGCTTGATTATAATCGATTCATTCGATTAAGTAAAAAAAAAAGTGGTACTAAAGAAGAAAAGAATATGAGGGTTACTGAAATAGTTAAAGAAAAAAAGGTTGGAATTTATGTTACAAGTGGTATACTATCTTTTATACAGGGCAAGATTGGTGCTGAATTAGATGTAAAACCTGGTTCTGAAATGATAGCTGCAATAGATGCTGGATATGATATTGGAGCAAAAATAGCTTTAATTGACAGAGACATTAACATTACATTGCAAAGAGCAATAAATAAGATGGGACTTTTTGAAAAACTTAAGTTTTTATTTAGTCTTATTTATGCAATGTTTTCAAGAGGAGATGAATTAGAAATTGAAGACTTAAAAAAACAAGAAACATTGGAGGAAGTGATGGAATACTTTAAAAAAACATCTCCATCAGTCTATGAGGTTCTTGTTCAGGAGAGAGATGCATATTTAGCAAATTCCATACTTGGAATTGAAAAAGATCATGTTGTTGCTGTAGTTGGTGCAGGACATAAAAAAGGTATAAACCATTACTTGGATAATCCAGATGAAATACCATCAATAGAAGAACTTACAGATACTAAAAAAAGTGGTTTCCCTTGGATGAGAATCATTCTACTTTTTATAATTATATTGATTATTTTAACAATACTAAAATTCTTTATATTTATTTAGGATTTATTTAGGATATAAAATTATCATGAAACTATTAGAATATAAAATTTAAGATATATAATAATTAAAATAGTTTAATATATTAAAATCATAACAAGTTTTTAAAAAGAATTTAATTTAAATATATATTAAGTGAAATAAGAAAATAATCCTTTAATTTAATTTGTGAGTGTTTAAAACTATGAAAAAAGAATGTTTAACAATTATAGGAACCGCTCATGTTTCTAAAAAGAGTATTGAAGAAGTAAAAGAAGCTATTAATGAACAAACCCCAGAAGTCGTTGCTATTGAACTTGATGCTGGAAGATATGAACGTTTGATTAAAGAAAAAGATGGTGTTGAAGAAGACATATCTATTACTAAAATTATTAAAGAAGATAAAGTTGGTCTTTTTGTTGCAAGTGCTATACTAACATTAGTTCAAAGTAAAATTGGTGCCGAATTAGATGTAAAACCTGGTTCTGAAATGATCGCAGCAATAGAAGCTGGAAACGAGAATCATGCAGAAATAGCTTTAATTGATAGAGACATTAATGTTACTCTACAAAGAGCCATGAACAAAATGGGGGCTTATGAGAAACTTAAGTTTGCTTTTAGTCTTATTTATTCATTATTTGATGATGAAGATGATGAATTAGAAATTGAAGACTTAAAAAAACAGGATGCCTTAGAAGAAGTAATGGAATACTTTAAAAATAAGTCACCTTCAGTCTATGAGGTTCTTGTCCAGGAGAGAGATGCATATTTAGCAAATTCCATACTTGGAATTGAAAAAGATCATGTTATTGCTGTAGTTGGTGCAGGACATAAAAAAGGTATAAACCATTACTTGGATAATCCAGATGAAATACCACCAATAGAAGAACTTACAGATACTAAAAAAAATGGTTTGCCTTGGATTAAGGTTATTTTAGCTTTAATACCAATATCATTCGTTGCAATATTTATAATAGCTTTTTGGAAAGGGATTGATATAACCTACAACTTATATGAGTTTTTTTTAATTGGCGGAGGTTGTGCATTTTTAGGTTCTATTCTTTCTGGTTCAAAAATTCAATCAGCAATAGTTGGATTTATTGTAGCTCCTTTAACAATAATACACCCTTTACTTGCAGCTGGATGGTTTTCAGGATTAACAGAAGCTAAGTACAGAAAATTCAAAAGAAGTGATATTGCCAGATTGACTAAAATCGAGAGTATTAAGGATTTGTGGCATAATTCAATATTTAGAATCCTTTTGGTTGTCATTGGAACAAATTTGGGTGTTACAATTGCTACTCTGATTATACTTCCATCAAAAGTATTTATTCCATTAGCAAGTAAAATCTTTGGAGGCTAAAATGTATCTTATTTTTCGTTGCGATTGTGGTAGAGCTTTATATGCAAAGGAGGGAGTTGTTACAAGAAAATGTGTTTGTGGAAAAACATTAAAAGTAAAAGAAAGAAGAATTTTCAAAAAAGTAGAAACTGCAGAAGATGCTTCATATACCATTCAACTGATGCAAGAAGAAAATTATGGAAAAACTGGATTTATGACTGCTGATTCAATGAAATTCCACAGACGATTTTAACCTATTAAAGAAGTTTTTTCCTGCAAAAGAGGAGTAAAAGAAGAAATATTATATATGAAGAAATAAATCATAAACAGCAGGAAAATTAGAGTGTATCCAAACCAATAAGCAATAGAATACTTTGATTACTGTTTTTGATTCAGTCACAGAGCTTTGAACTGTTCAAAATATAGAAATAAGTGATAATAGATTATTTTTACCTAAAATAAATAATAGTGCGAGATATAAAAGTAAAATAAAAGATATGAAAAACAATCAAACTGTCTAAGCAGCCATTAGTAAAGAATGGTAAATATTATGTGATTACTAATATTCAAAAAAGCCATACAAACCAAAAAACTGGTAAATCATTAGGTTTAGATTGAGTAAGAAGACTTTTCTCACAATTAATAATCATGAAAAACATAATCCAAGCATTAATTTTGAATTATAGGCAACAAAATTGGATTGGTATAAAAGTACTGAAATCATCAAATTCAAATTTTTTTCAGGAAGATATGATTGGGTCATAATATATAATTAGATGTAAAGTTAAAAGATGCTTATGAGAAACGAAGAAATAATAGAAAATTATCCAAAGTATATAATGAATACATACAGTCGCCAACCAATAGCTATTTCGCATGGAAAAGGTGTTAAGGTTTGGGATAACGATGATAATGAATATATAGATTTTTTTGCAGGAATAGCCGTTAATAATCTTGGTCATGCTCATCCAAACATCTTAAAAGCATTAAAAGAACAAAGTGAAAAAGTTATTCATTGTTCTAATATCTACTACAACGAAAATCAATTAGAGTTAGCTAAACTATTAAATGAATTAATTCCTAAAACAAAAATTTTCTTTGCAAATAGTGGAGCTGAAGCTAATGAGGGTGCAATAAAATTAGCAAGAAAATACACCAATAAAACAGAAATAATATCTGCTAAAAATTCTTTTCATGGCAGAACTTTAGCCACCATAACAGCTACTGGTCAACCAAAGTATAGTGAACCATTTAAACCATTACCCTCTGGATTTAAACATGTCACCTTTGGGGATATTAATGAATTAAAAGATGCTATCAATGATAAAACAGCAGCTGTTATCCTAGAAGTAATTCAAGGTGAAGGTGGGATTATAACCTCAAATAAAAGCTATTTTAAAGAAGTTGAAAAAATCTGTAAGGAAAAAAATATCCTTTTAATCTTAGATGAGGTTCAAACTGGTTTTGGACGATGTGGTAAAATGTTTGCAGCCGAACTATTTGATTTGAGACCAGATATTACAACCGTTGCAAAGGGAATAGCTGGAGGATTTCCAATGGGTGTTATTATAGCAAATGAAAAAATTGCAGAAGGTTTCAACCCAGGAGATCATGGAACTACATTTGGTGGAACTCCATTAGCCTCTGCTACTGCCATCACATCTATAAACACTATTTTTGACGAAGATCTTGTTGAAAATTCAGAAAAATTAGGAAAATATCTTAAAAATGAATTGCTTAAATTAAAAGGAAAGTATGATTTTATTAAGGATGTTAGAGGTTATGGTCTCATGATTGGAGTGGAATTAGATATTAAATGTTCTGATATTGTAGATAAAGCAAGAAAAAAAGGATTTTTAATAAATTGCACAGCAGATAAGGTTATTCGTTTGGTTCCTCCATTGATAATTAAAAAAGAAGAAATAGCTATTTTCATAAAGGCATTAGATGAAATATTCCTTGAAATTAAAAATTGGAGTTAATGAACGGCAAACTTTAAACCTAAAGATGATTACAATGATGATTTGATTTTATTTGAATCTGTTTTCTTCATTTTTAGTAACCTTGCAACCTCATCAGTTTCAGTAGCTCTACCATCAATTCACCTTAATGGATGTTCATAAGCTTTATAAGTAGAGTACTACAAAATTAGATTGCAACAAGTTTTTCTTTTAGCAATAGCTATTTTTTCAGTTCCTTTGGATGACCACGATAAATATTAACACATCAAAGAAACTATCTAACAATTCTAAAATGAAATAAACCATCGTTTTTCATGTATTTTTACATATTTGATAACTTTTATAGTAAAATGATATTTGAATCTTATGTAAAGCTTTTTTGATACAAATAAGAAAGTTGGCTATGTCTAAAATTTCATGGTTACCTTAAATTTTTCCATGTTTTCATTCCATTTTTTTCTGAAGATCTAAATAGATTGAAATCCCATTAATAGTTTTATAAATCTTTTTTATTTATTTTCAAAATCAATAACAATAGCAGTTTCCTTTATATTAACATATTTATTAGTTACAATATGGGTGTTAGAAATTAAGTGAATTTCCAAGCATTATCCATGCTTATTTCATATCATAACTCATTTTAAACATCTTTAAATCTAAAAGTACATCATAATTAGTCACAAAAATAAATCGGTATTAATTATTAATACTTGAATACAAGATTATATAAACCAGTTAAATCTTGGACAAAATATAGATAGATTTTTAAGG
>JAISZW010000034.1 GCA_031284445.1 Candidatus Methanovirga basalitermitum
AAATCGAAGATTTTTGTAATTTAGAAAATCTATGATTTTCTTAAATTTTTGTAATTATGAAAATCGAAGATTTTCAGTAATTAAAGGATTATTGGAGTATTTAGCTCTCTTTGGGAAATAAAGCAATATAAAGAAAAACTCCACAATTTTTTACAGGCTCACTTCTCCCATAAACCTAAATATTCAATTGTACTATATGTAATATTAATTTTTATTTTAGTAATATTTATATACTAAATATTTTATATAATATATTAATAAATTTATTATACTATTTATAGTGATAATGGTAATGTTTATCAATTATTAATATTAATTATACTTATAAAAATTCTTTAAATCAAATTTAAATAGATTATATTGAATATTAATCCTTTATAAAATGATAAATTTTTCCAGAATGACTATAATTATATTTAATAAATCTATTATTTATATATTTATGTTATATATAAATGTTATAATTTTGTAAAAGATGATTTAATGAATAAAAAAGAAAATAGTACTAAAATAATGGAAGATTACATTTTTAAACTGATTTTTGGTAAAATATCATCTAAAAAGTTACTATCTGATTTTTTTGAAAGAATATTAGGTAAAAAGGTGGAAATTGAACTGATATTGAATAGTGAAATAACTCGTGAATTATTCATTGGAAAAAGTATTAGTTTAGATGTTGTGCTAAAACCAAAGAAAATGTTTTAATAACTATTGAAATTCAAATTGAGCCAGTAAAAGAGATGGAAAAAAGATTAAAATTTTATTCTGACCGTTTAAGCTCAACAACACTTGAAAAAGGAGAAAAGTATTATGAAGCTCAAAAAGTGGTCTCGATTGCAATTTTAAATCACAAGTTTTATAAGAACAAAAAAGATACCTATAACTACAAATTTGAATTATGGAATACCAAAGATAAATTCATATACGATGATAACCCATTAGAGATAATCATCTTTGATAAGATGAAAAAAAGATATTATAACATCAACAATCCTATTGACCGTATATTCATGTATTTCTTTGGATTATTTAACAGCCATGAATTCAAACAACTCATGAATGATGAGTTAATAAGAGAAATAGAGGAGGAAAAAAATATGATTTCAAAAAGTCAAGAAGCAGAAATATTAAAAATAGAACTTGAAAAAAGACGAATGGATGAAGAAATAAGAATGGAGACTGCAATAGAAGAGAGCAAGAAAAAAGCTAAAATAGAAGGTATGAAAGAGGGTAAATTAGAAGGCATGAAAGAAGGTGAAATGAAAGGTAAATTAGAAATAGCTATTAATCTTTTAAGGAAAGGAATGGATTTAGGTTCAGTTAGTGAAGTTACTGGTCTTCCAATTTCAAAACTCGAAAGTTTGAAGTATTAAATCTGGCTTATGGATATCAATTGACTACTCCCATATCTAAAAGATAGGGGATTATCTAAACCTTTAAAAGAAAACCCACAATTTTAATTGGGGGATGAATTTTAAACTTTTTAAGTTTTTTTGTATATATAATTTTTTGTCTATATCAGAGGGTGTAAAAAAGTGTGGAGTTATTTGGAAAAAATTGACTTTTATTTATAAATAAACTTGAAAATTTTAGAAAAACTCCACAAAAATTTACACCCTCAATGGGGGTCATGCTTTATGTACTACTTAATATGAATAATAAAAGTATTTAGGGTTCTATTTTTTTCATGATTCTGCAAGCCTTTGCAGGTCTGTTTTTCTGCTGTATCCAAGTGTTGTGAGTATCCCTGCTAAAAATACATGCAATATCGCTATTTTTTAGCTGATTTCGGAGTATATTTATGGATCTTCTTCAAATATAACACCTTCTTTACATAATTTGAAAAAATCTTCAATTTTACCTCTTTTTGGTTTATAATTCTCCCAATCAGGAATGAATCCTAATAACTGCTTTTTCATTCTTTTAAAAATGCTCTTTAAATTTAACGGTTAAGAAGATGGTAAAGTTTAATTTTATATGATATTCAAATGTATTTTTACGATGGAAGATTGAACAACATGGAAGATAAGTAGGATGAGATGTTGAAGGTCTTTAATTTTTTTAAAAAAAATAGGGGGATAAACATCTTAAAAAGCAAACGAATGAATAATGGAATAAATGATATGAGATTTTGAAAAGCATGGAAACTCTCCAGAAGAGAAAATGAATGATGTTATTGAAGAGTCTAAAGGAGAATAATGTTAAAACTATGAGTTACTACTGATAAAGAATCTCGTCTAAATGAAATCGCATAATCAAGCAGGTTTTTTCCTGAATCATACATGTAGTTGAATGGCTATCATTTTCATGATAGCATTAAATGTTATAATGATTCACATGACTATAATTCACTCATACCTACCTATAAACAGGCTAATGAGAATGTTGTTGGATTACCTACCGATTATGTGGTTTTAGCAGATAATGGATTACTCAAGTAATGAAAATATAAACATATTTTTTAGAATAATATAGTGAAATAAAAAATTTTTCTAATTAATGACTTAAACTTAAAAGTTGTTAATTTAAAAAATTTAAAATAATATTTCATTAAATTTTAAAATCATTGATTTTTACCCTTAATTTT
>JAISZW010000036.1 GCA_031284445.1 Candidatus Methanovirga basalitermitum
ATTAAAATATTAATTTTAAACAATTTATATCCAAATTTAATAATAATTATTAAAAAGATGATCTTTAAAGGTTTGTCAGGTACTATATTTATAAATAAATCATGAAATTTTAGAAAAACTCCACAAAAATTTACACCTTGCAACGATTCCTAAATGTATGGAAATATTTATAAATGATAAAAAACAATATTAAAACATTTAATTTAGATTAAATAAAGTTAAAATTAATCTTAATAAGTAATTACGGTAGAATGTTATTATATGGAATAGAAATGAATATTCATTTAGAATTTAATACATTTCAGATGATTAATATGACACAGTTTGAAGAAGCAAATAAAGGAAAGATAACAAACGAAATGAAAGTTGTTGCGGAGAGCGAAAATCTTTCAGAAGAGTTCATTAAAAGTTTAGTAGCAAAAGGTAGAATTGTAATTCCAGCAAATTATAATAAAGATATTGAACCCTGTGGTATTGGAGCAGGATTACGAACAAAAGTCAATGCAACAATTGGAACATCAACAGACATAGTAAATTTTGATGAAGAAGAATTAAAAGCTAAAATAGCTATTGAAAATGGTGCAGATACTCTCATGGAACTTAGTATAGGTGGAGATTTAGATGAAATAAGGAGAAGAATAATAAAAATGTCTCCTCTTCCTGTTGGAAGTGTTCCAATATATCAAACAGCTATTGAAACCATAAGAAAAACTGGATCCTCTATTGAAATGAATGAAGAAGATATGTTCAAAAACATTGAAAAACAAGCTAAAGATGGTATAGACTTTATGGCAATTCATTGTAGTGTGAACATAGAAACTTTATCCCGACTTAAAAGACAAGGTAGAAAGGGAGGTCTCGTATCTCGCGGTGGAGCATTTATATCTGCGTGGATTGTTGAAAATGAAAGAGAAAATCCATTGTACTTAAATTTTGATTATATTCTTGAAATAGCTAAAGAACATGATGTTGTACTTTCACTTGCTAATGCAATGAGAGCAGGAGCAATAGCTGATTCTACTGATAGAGCTCAAATTCAAGAATTAATTATTCTTGGTGAATTAGTTGATAAAGCTCGTGAAGCTGGTGTTCAGGCAATGATTGAAGGTCCAGGTCATATTCCATTAAATGAAATTCCTGCAAATGTAACTATTCAGAAAAAGCTTTGTGGGCATGCTCCATTTTACATGTTGGGTCCTCTTGTTACGGATATATCACCAGGTTATGATCATATTTCTTCTGCAATTGGAGCTGCAACTTCGGCTAAGTCAGGAGCTGATTTTATTTGTTATGTTACTCCAGCAGAACATTTAGCTCTTCCAAGTCCTGAAGATGTGAAAATTGGTCTGATAGCTACAAGAATAGGAGCTTATGTTGGAGATATGGCAAAAGGAATTCATAACGGTGAAAAAGACTTAAAGATGGCTAATGCAAGGAAAAAGTTAAATTGGGAGGATCAATACCAAGCAGCTATTTGTCCTGCTGATGCTCGAAAAATCAGAGAAAACAGACCACCAGAGGATCCTGATACATGTACAATGTGTGGAAACTATTGTGCAGTAAAAATAGTCAACCAATGGTTAGATAAAACTGACCCAGATTTCTTTGATAAAGTCTAATTTTTTTTATACTATTTTAGACAAGGAGTTGAATTGTTAGATATGATTTAAAAGACTTACATTTATACGCAAAAATTATATAATACTTATGCACTATATCAGAGTCGTGAATGTCCTTTCTTAATACTTTCTGTGATACATACTAATGGATGTTGATCATCATCAATGATTTTTATATCATTAAAGGTATGAAGTCCATTTTTATCTGCTGTTCTTTCCATTCCTAATTTGACATTTTTGTTTAGGTCGATGACATAGGCATCGATTTCGTTGTGGTTTAGATTTATAGATGCTACTGCTCTGTGATGTCCATCAATAAGGATCCATCTGTTTCCAGTTTTAGCAACAATTACTGGTTCTGTTAATCCTCTTTTTAATTCATACTCTCTTCCTTGTAATTCATCAGCAAAAATTTTATCCTGTGTTGGTCTTAGATCATCTACTTTAACTTTCATTCGCTTTAATGAAGGTTTAATTGAATATAATTGTTCTAATGTTTTTTTAAATGATTCAACCTTATTTGGTGTGGTTCTTTCAATGTTTGAACGAACCATGTCTGTATTTGTGATGATTCCTTTCAGTTTCCCATTTTTATCAATAACTGGAAGTTTTGATACTCCATGTCTAAACATAACTCTTGCTGTGTCGTTAATTGACATGTCTTCTTGAGCTACAACAACATTTGTAGACATTATATCCTTTATTAACTCAGCTTGATCTTTTAATACAAAATCAAAGGAGGTAACAAAGCCAGTTATTTCATTATTTTCATTGACTACTGGAAATCCATCATGACCAGTTTCTTTCATAATATTTATTATTTCATTGATAAAAGTTTCTGGATGTACACTTGTAACATTTTTAGTCATATATTCTTTTACTATTGATTTTTTACTCATTTTATCCCAAAATTCAGTTATTATTTAATGATCACAATTGTATCATTTACTTTTTGTTCTATAACTATATTAAAAAAATATTATAGTATTTATGGAAAAGTTTTTAATTTTTTAAATAAATTTTAATCATTAATATTATCCATTTTCAATTTAATGTTATAAAATCAGTATTTTTTAAGTTATACTAATTAATGACAGTTATTATTTTAAATACGGAAAATTTAAAATTAGAAAGTCTATGACTTTCTTTATTTGAAAAAATTCATTTTTTAAGAAACTTTATCAGAACCATTATATATGTGTAGTATTTCTTAAATTTTAACATTTGATTAAGTTATTTTAAAATCGTTCGTGACTTTAAATCATAATCCAAAAGACTCCATAGATGTTATGAACATGTTATAAAAGTTGAGTAAGAACTATACAATATAAATTGTTTTTGATAACTTATTTATTTAAGTAGTTCTTTAATATTTCAACGGTTTTTTGAGGATCTGCTTTTCCTTTTGTCTGTTTCATTACTTGACCTACTAAAAAATTCATTGAAGCTTTTTTTCCTTGATAATAATCATCAACAGCCTCAGGATTTTCTTCAATAGCTATTTTAGTAGCATTTATTACTTCATCATTACTAACTATTCCAATCAAATTCAATTTTTCAGCTATTTCTATTGGGGTATTAGGACTTTCTACCATGTACTCAACAATTCTTTGACCTGCTTTTGTAGTTATTTCTTTATTTATTAACAATTCTAACAATTGAATGATCTTATTTGGGTTTATATTGCTTGATTTGTAATCTATTTTATTGTAATAAAGAACTCTTTTAAGTTCATCTCTCATCCATGAAGCAGTAAATTTGGAATCTATTTTTTTAACAATTTCCTCATAAGCATCAGCTAAATCTAATTCCGAGGTTAAAACATTGGCTGATTCTTCATCAATATTATATTGCTCAATAAACCTTTTAACTTTGCTATGAGGTGCTTCAGGCATGTTTTCTTTTACATTTACAATTTTTTTACTGGTAATAGCTATTGGTGGCAGATCAGGATCAGGAATAAATCTATAATCATCAGCATCCTCTTTAAGTCTCATAGACACAGTTATCATTTGGGATTCAACAAAAGCTCTTGTTTCTTGCTGTATTTCTATTCCTCTTTTAATAAGATTTTTTTGTCTTACCATTTCAAATTTTAATGCTTTGTAGGCTCCTCTGATAGAGTTTATATTCTTTATTTCAACTCTTTTACCACCATCAAGAGATATATTAACATCTGCTCTCATTGTTCCCTCTCCACGAGCACTTTCACTATACTTTAACACTCTTATTAGCTCTCTTAAGAAAGTTCGTGCTTGTTCTGGAGAAAATATGTCTGGTTCAGTTACAATTTCAACTAATGGAATGCCTGAACGATTAAAGTCAACAATTCCTTTATCTGGTTTAAATTGACCAGGGTCTTCTTCAATATGTATCTCTCTAATTCTAATCCCATTCAATTTTCCCTTGTATCCTATTGGAAGAGAAGTTCTTTGATAGCCAGAGGGTAGATCAGGGTAATTATAATGTTTTCTTAAAAAATATATTATATTTTGGTCTATTTTACAATTTAACATTAAAGCTATCATTAAAGCATTTTTCAATCCTTGAACATTCGCTGGATAAGGTTTTGCACCTGGTTGGTTTAAACATACTGGACATATATTAGTATTAGGTGGGACTTCTTGATAATTTGTTTTACAATCACAAAAGAGTTTTGAATTAGTGTTTAATTGTACATGTATTTCTAATCCACACATCATATTAAGATCATTTTCACTATTACTAATTTTAACTTCCCCCATCATAATGATCATTTAATTCTAAATATAGATAAAAAAATTAAATCAATGATTTAATGCTAATTCCAAGTATTTATCTTCACTATGCCTTGAATAAATCTCTCTTATCTGACTAGATCTGGTAGGTCTTCAATATCAAGAAATTCATGGAGTTTAGACTTCTTATTTGCTTGATCATAAACATTTTTAAGCTCTAACTTAAAAAATATACTTAATAAACACTAATTTTAACATGATTTGATGGTTTTTAATCTTTTTTAATCCATTTCGAGTTAATTCCTCTTGAAAAGTTATAGAATCGATAACTTTAAGTACTTTGTTAAACAATATCCATATAGGGTCTTTTTCGTCTGGATTTAATGGGATTTTCATTTAAATCATCCAATTAAATATATAATCTCCATAGTATTTAAATCTTTCGATTTTAAAGATCCTAAATTAGTAAATATCATTATTTAACCTGTACTTTTAGTTGAGTGTCATGATTGATTCTTTTTTAT
>JAISZW010000151.1 GCA_031284445.1 Candidatus Methanovirga basalitermitum
TGGACAGTATAGGATTGAAGTTCCTGGAATCCAAGACCCAGTAGCTATGCACTCTTTAATATCAGCTATAGAAGAACAAAATCTTATAATCCATCGTGTGACTCAAACAAAGGGAATAATGCTTTTATCAGATGATGAAATACTTGAAATGAATGACTTAGCTATCCAGAATAAAATAGAATTATTTCTAAGTGTTGGTCCGAGAGCAACCTATGATACAAGTGCTACTGCTCAAACAAAAGAAGGTTCGAGAATAGCTTATAGACTTAGAGGATATGATAATTTAGTTTATGGTATTGAGGATGTTAAAAGAGCTATTTCATTAGGAGTAAGAGGAATACTTCTTTATGATGAAGGATTATTATATTCATTGAATAAATTAAGAAAAATAGGTGAAATACCTTCCGATGTTCATTTTAAAATATCAGCACATACTGGGCATGGGAATCCTGCATCAGCTATTCTTTTAGAACAATTAGGAGCTGATTCATTCAATCCAGTTAGGGATCTTTCAATAGCTATGCTATCCAATATTCGTCAAAATATAGACATTCCATTAGATGTTCATGCTGAGAATCCAAAATCTTCAGGTGGATTCATACGCCATTATGAAGTCCCAGAAATTATTAAAGTGACTTCTCCAGTTTATCTTAAAACAGGTGGTTCAGTTGCCCAAACTCATAACTGGGAAACTTCTCCTGACTCAGCAAAACAACGAACAAAACAAGTTGGACTTGTTATGAGAATGATTAATGAATATTATCCTGATGTAAAAATATCTAAAAAATCTAATGATTTAGCTATTCCAAAAAGAGTTTAGTATATTACTGGATTTTGATTTCAAATTAGAAGATGATTTTAAAACTAAATCACAAGTGTAAAAAAAAAAGAATGATTATTTAAAATTAATATTAGTTCTTAAATTTAAATAGAAGAATTTATAAATACCGTGATTTTTAAAGTTATGTTCTACTAATAAGCATTATTCTATAGCTAATTCTATTAATACGATTGAATAAGTTTTAAAAATATTAAATATCATCATTTAATATTAATAGGAATTATTTTGCACAAGTTCAATAAAGCTTATTCATTCGTTTATTATGTATATTAGAACTTTAAATTAATTATTTTAATTTAAAGTCCCTGTATAAAATGTATTTTTAGAAAAAAGTATGATTACAACCTTGAAACAGGACAAAAAATATTTACTCATGCTCTAATTTTTGTTAAAAATCTAACACCTTATATTTAAAATAGCTGGATCATAGAAGATTAGAAAACCTTAAGTTGATAGCATTGCCATTATTTACAAAAGTTTATAAGTTATTATTATCATACGCTTTACTTCAAAAAAATTTGATTTTTTAGATTTATCACTTCTTTCTGATTTGGTATTGCATTAAAAAATTTTATAAGTTTATAGAGAACATACCCAAAACTAATACAAAATAATTAATATTAATTAAAAGTATTTTACAAACAAATGAATAGGAGGAAACATTTTTATGAACAATGAAGAAAAAATCTTATTGGAATTAAATAATTTAAAAGAATTGAATGAAAAAGAATTCAAACACCTTGATCAAAGAATAAGTGATCAAAGTAAAGCAATAACTAATTTAGACAAAGATAATAAAGAATTTAGAAAAGAAGTGAATGTTAAGTTTGATGCTGTTAATGATAGGTTTTATAAGATAGAAAATAATGATTTAAAACATATAGAAAAAGATTTAAGTTATACTAAAGGAATACTATACATTCTAAATGGTATGGTAATAGCCATTTTAATAAAAGTATACTTCGGTTAATATTAATTAATACTAATATAAAAATAATACTAATAAAATGGGGAGAGTGAAAAAAATGTCAATTATAGATAAATTGTTTAAAAGTAAAAAAATAGTCGAATATGTTGAAAAAAGTACCGTGAAGAACTAAAAATTGATACAACTAAACTGCTACTATTACTAATTCTGGAGGGAGTACTGGATCAATAGATAAATCGATGCCTGTTAAAGGAAAGTATATAACCTTAGAAGTTGAAGACAAAAACTGTGGGGCTACCATACAGCTTTATGGATTTAATCATAAAGATGGAGTATATAGTAACTAATTTAATGTATATAGTGGAAGTGGTTATGTTATAAAATTATAGAAATTTTTTTTATCTTTTTTAAAGTGGTTTAAGAAATTAACAATTTTTAAAAAAATATGTTTTTTGAAAATTTATTTATTTTATAACTATTTATTAAAATATTATTTAATTCATGAAAATAACATTAAACAGTTGTTAAATAGTGAAAAAGGGAAAGATTATGAGGGTTTTAGTGGTTGGAACTGGTGCAAGAGAACATGCAATTTGTGAGTCTTTAAAGAATGATGTTGAATTATATTCATATATGAGCAATATAAATCCAGGTATTGCAAAAATATCCAAATATAGACAGGGTAATGAATTAGATATTCAAAAGGTTGCTGAATATGCTAAGGATAGTAATATTGAAATAGCTATTATTGGGTCTGAAGCACCGCTTGGAAAAGGTATTGTTGATGAACTTGAAAAATATGATATTAAGTCTGTGGGACCTAACATTAGTGTTGCAAGAATTGAAACAGATAAATCTTTTATGAGAGATCTTTTTCAAGAGTATAAAATTCCTGGTTCTCTAAACTTTAAAGTGTTTGGTAACTATGAAGAGCTTGATAACTTCTTAGATGAGTATGATAAGGATGTTGTTGTAAAACCTGTTGGATTAACTGGTGGTAAAGGGGTTAAAATCGTAGGCGATCATCTTAAAGATAATAATGAAGCAAAAAATTATGCTCATGAGATAATAGATACTAAAATGGGTGGATTTTCCCAGGTGATTATTGAAGAAAAGGCTGTTGGTGAGGAATTTACAATTCAAGCTTTTAGTGATGGTAAGAATTTATCTCCAATGCCAGCTGTTCAAGACCATCCTCATGCATTTGAAGGAGATAGTGGTCCTATTACAGGAGGTATGGGATCTTATTCTGATAATAATGGATTATTACCTTTTTTAACTCAAAAAGAATATGATTTTGCAGTTGGAATAATGAAAAAAACTATATCTGCCATTAAAGATAAAACTTCATACTACTATAATGGAATATTATATGGGCAGTTCATGTTAACCAAAGATGGTCCAAAGTTAATTGAATACAATGCAAGATTTGGAGATCCAGAGGTTATGAATACTTTACCTATTATGGAAACTCCTATGGTTGATGTTTGTAGTGGTATTGTTGATGGTAAACTTAAGAAGGTTTCATTTGATGATAAGGCATCAGTTTGTAAATATCTGGTTCCAGATGGATATCCTGAAACTAAGTATGCTAACACTTTGGTTAATGTTAATGAAGAAAAGATCAATAGTTTAGGGGGGTATGTTTATTATGCTGCTGTTAATCAAAGGGATGATGGCATTTATACAAGTTCTTCAAGAGCTATTGGTGTTGTTGGTATTGGAGATACAATTTCTGATGGGGAAAGTATAGCTGAGTCATCTTGTAAACATATCCAAGGAAATCTTTATCATAGAAGAGATGTTGGTAAGAGAAAACTTGTAGATAAAAGAATTAAACATATAAATGAGATTAGAACTTATTGACTATTGTAACTATTAAATTTGGAAGTAAACAAAAATGAAATCAAAGAAAGACATTTTATCAATTTCAGATATAAAGGATGAGATACATGAAATATTAGATTTAGCTATTAAATTTAAGAATGATGAAATCATTTGTAAACCACTTGAAGGTAAATCATTGGCTATGATATTTCAGAAGTCTTCAACACGTACAAGAGTTTCATTTGAGGTAGGAATGTATGAACTTGGTGGAAACTCATTGTTTTTATCTTCATCTGATCTCCAACTCTTTAGAGGAGAGCCAATTTCAGATACTGCAAAGGTTTTAAGTAGGTATGTGGATGGAATAATGATTAGAACATTTGAACATCAAGATGCTATTGAGCTGTCAAATGAGGCTGATGTTCCAGTAATAAATGGTCTTACAAACTTAGAGCATCCATGTCAAGCTTTGGCCGATATGCAAACTATTATTGAGAGAAAAGGAGATTTAAATGTGAAAATTGCATACATTGGAGATGGAAACAATGTATGTAACTCACTTATTCTTTCATCTGCTTGTTTAGGCATGAATATTTCAATAGCTACTCCAAAAGACTATGAACCAAATAAAGATATTGTAAATGAAGCAAAAAATATTTCAAAAGAAACTGGCTCTAATATCCAAATCACGAATCTTGTTGAAGATGCGATTTATGAGGCTGATGTGATGTATACTGATGTATGGGTTAGTATGGGTGATGAAGAAGAGAAAGAAAAACGCAGAAATGACTTCTTAAATTATCAAGTTAATAGTGAACTTATGAGCTTGGCTGGCGAAGATGCAATATTTATGCATTGCCTTCCAGCTATTCGAGGAGAAGAAGTCACAAGTGAGGTTATCGATGGTTCACAGTCTGTTGTCATAGACCAAGCAGAAAATCGATTGCATGCTCAAAAAGCAGTTCTATATTATCTAATGAAATAAAAATTGATTTTATACTGATATAATCTACCATCAAAATAGTCATGAGCTTTTAATTTTTTTCAAAAATATGAAAATGAGGGATTATTATTAATTTCATTAAGGAAAAGATGTCAATTGATGAGAAAGAAGAATTAATTATACTTATAAACAAATTAAATGATACATATATTGATAATAATACTGATGATAGGACTGTTGTTGATTTATTCGAACAAAGGTCTAAAAATACTCCTGATCGTATTGCTTTGGTTTATAAAGGTGAAAAACTAAGCTATTACGAGCTAAATCTAAAAGTGAATATGTTAGCAAACTATTTATCTGATAAAGGATATTTAAGTCTCTCTTCTTCTTGTTTTCTCCCGCTGGTCTTTGATAGGTCACCATATATGATTATTGCTATACTTGCTGTGATTAAGTTATCCTGTGCTTATGTTCCTGTTGCACCAAATAATCCAGTAGAGAGAACAAGACATATACTAAGTGATACTGGAGCAGAAATCATACTAACAGACAACAACAACTATGAAAATGTTATTGATATAGTTAAAACCATAGATCTAATTGAGATAGTGAATGTAGAAAAATTATTCACAGCCAATAAGCTTGAAAGCATATCTTCTTCTGATTTGATGATTAAACCATCAGTAAATGATTTGGTTTATATGATTTATACTTCTGGTACAACAGGTACACCAAAAAAAAGGTGTGATGATAGAGCATAGATCAATTATTATGCTTGTTTAATTATCTTGGATGAACCTTCTAACAAAAGATATAAAAATTATCATTTTATTGATATTGAATATTTTAAATTTAATATTATAAAATCAGTATTTTTTAAATTATATGGATTAATAAATAATTATTAATTATTTTAAATTAATAAGTTTAAATATTTTATTTTGATTTTCTTCATTGAACTTGTTCAATTAGAAAGTCTATGACTTTCTTTATTTGAAAAAATTCATTTTTTAAGAACTTTATCAAATTAAATATAGCTATTTTATTAAAAAAAATCGTTATTTTACTGAGTAACTGCTGCACAATCCAATATTAAAATTTTAATTAAAATAATTTGTAAGATGAGATAAATGGAAGATTCAACAACAATTTTTAATGATATTAAATTATTTAAAAATCAAGATGAATTTGTGATTTCATCTGAAAATAGCTTATCAGTTCTTGGAGATTTAAATAATTCCAAAGGATACGATACAATCAATAAGATCTTAATTAACAATGTAGGTAAAGTTGAAGAATATTCTATTTCCCATAACTTTCAATACAACAGATACTACACCCAAAATTCAGATAATTTAATCATTATAAATTTTGCTAACAGTTATCTAAAAACCAATACATTCAATGGTCTAAAGTTAATAATGAATAAAAAAGATTCAAAACTTGATTTAGGTCAAATCATTATTATCAACAATAAATTAACACATAAAGAATTATTAGAACTTTATAAGATAGGAATTAAAAACAAGGAAAAATATTTTAACTATAGGAAACTTCCATCAACAATTCAAAATTTCTTAAATTCAAACGAATTCTTAGCCATAGCTTCAAAAACATCTTCAAATAATTCAAATAAAGATTTTGAATATATTAAAGAAGAATTTATTAATTCTATGTCTAAATCATATTCAAACTTCTTTAAGGAGTTAGATGTTGATTTTGGAATTTTAGATTATATATATAGTTTAGGCTTCAATATAGATGACCTTGTAGATGCAGGAATGGAACTATTAGTTGGTGTTGAAAATACTGATGAAATTAGAGATAAGCTAAAAAATCAACTATTAAGTTCTATTTCAGACATTAATGTAATTGCACTAATCATTGCAGCTATCAGAACTGAAGAAGACTTCATGGGAAAAACCCTTCGAGAAGTTAATGTTGATGACGATCCAGCATATCTGTATACTGATGAGGTTTTAGGTTTAGCTATTGCAAACCAGATAGCTGGAACAAAAGCAACATTTAATTTTAAAAGGTACGACGAAAATAAACCAGGAATATTATCAAAATTAGACCCAATGACAGACGATATATTCGCTGGTTTAATAGCTGGATCAATGTCTAAAATATTTGATGAGCATTAGATAAACTTCAAGCTTTTTAAAAACAAAGAATCTTCAATCTGACCTTTGTCACTAAAATTAGCTTATAGTATTTAATTTATACTAATTATAGTAGAAATACTTATCTTTAAAAATTATATCATTAGTAATTACTTCATAAATTTAAATATAAATAATTTAACATTAATATTTCAATTAATTGATTTATAATAATTATTTTTTTAAATAAATAAGAAAAATTGTTATTTTATTATTAAAAAAACTGAGCAACGATTATTTTTTAGTCCAAAAACCACTAAAAGTATTTGATTAAATGATTATATAGCTTATTTTTTTTTTTAAATATAACTATTGTATTAATTTATATTAAAAATAATAGCTATTGAAAGAATTTTACTTATATATTTATTATATTTATAAAAGATTTATCTAAAATTGAGGATAAAAAAATAAATATATAGGGTTCTATTTTTTTCATGATTCTGCAAGCCTTTGCAGGTCTGTTTTTCCGCTGTATCCGAGTGTTGTGAGTATCCCTGCTAAAAATACATGCAATATCGCTGTTTTTTTAGC
>JAISZW010000203.1 GCA_031284445.1 Candidatus Methanovirga basalitermitum
ATATTGTTAATTTGTATATTATTAAAGATTTATATACTGATACATTTTATAATCATCTGTTGTTTTTGCTTTGTAAAAAGTAGAAAACTTTAGTATTAAAAGTTAATGCACCAGAACTATTTTCATAATAATAATTTTAACAGTTAATCACAGAATAAAGCGAAATGGGGCTATATCCTGGCTACACATATAGATTTGATAATAATAATTTACTACCCCGAATAACATTATACCAACACACAAAAGTTTAAAAGTCGTGTTTTCCTGAACAAACAATAAATAATAAAATAGTACAGCAAACACTATTAATCTAAAATACATAAAATAATAACACATTCTATTTAGCATTTCATGATACCTGAAAATATTATAGCACACAGTTCCAACAATCATAAAATTATAATATAAATTAAAATTATATCGCTTATATTTTTCCTTTAATATTTCACTGAAAAAAACAGCATAAATCACTACAAACAAATTAAATATATTAAACAAACCGGTACCGCTTTCAACTAAGATAAGACCTCTTTCTGAATATAAATCAAAATTTTCCAAGTAAATACTATAACCTGACGAAACATCAACAGCAATAAAAAATTTATTCAGAACAGGGAATAAAAATTGATTATATATATTCTGTCCAAAGACGAATGAGAATACAAGCAAGCACAGAATTATACGACGTGATTTAGTAAAATCGAATCTAAACAGAAAAATAAAAGGTAACACAGATAGTGAAGAGCGGTGAAAACATAAAGCAAGTATGGTAAAGATTATAAATTTTACATAATCTTTATCCAAATATTTTGTTACAGCATACACTATGATCGTACAGGCAGCTATCTGCCGCATAATATTCAGTGAATCAAACATTATTCCCCAAGTGAAATAAAAAAATAAAAACAACATTAAAAATTTTATTTTATCTTTAAAAAATAAAAATACAAAACAAATTGGGACAAATGCCAGTAAGGCAATAAAATAATTGTAATGATAGTTTTTGACGATACCTGTAAACAGGAAATAAATTACGTCGGTTTTAGTAAAAGCATCTATTACCTCAAACATCCCTTTATACGTTACATAATCTATGCCTACATCTTTTCGTAAACCCAGAATTACTGTATAAAAAGCAATAGCAATTCCCCAAAAAAACCAAGTTTTACGACTTGTAATTTTATGAAAGTTGTCATTTCTTTTTATTCCGGCATAAGCAAAGAATAAAGTAACGACAAATATCACTGTATATACTAAATATGCCAATTCCATTGAAACAGATTGATTTTAAAATATATTTCTTTTACAAAGTTATTCCAGCTGTTTTTTTGTATAAAATCGTAAATTAAACGCTTATCAATATATTTATTATTTGTAATAATATCATCTAAAATTTCCATCATTTGAGAATAATCTTTGTAAGAAAAGATAATTCCTTCACGTCCTAAATCTTTAAATGCACCACAATTACTGCCAACAATTGTTGCGCCATTCATCAGAGTATCCATCAATACACCCGAACTTAAAACCGTATCGTCTTTATAAGTAAATAAAACTGTCTTTGCACTATCAGTAAGTTTTTGGAGTTCATTAGTAGATACACTACGATCTTCCAATTCGATATTTAAATAATCTTTAATAATTTGCGGTAATCGAATTCTGTCTTCATTCGAGTAAATTTTCCCAACTATTTTGATATTATAGAGTGATAACAAATTTTTATCTCTTAAATAAGACAGAAATTCATAAACTCCCTTATAAGGTCTGATAGCCCCCCAAATAAGTATATCATACTTTTTGTAAACAGCCCTATTACAAAAATCATCCATAGAGATTTGTGTGTCATTAAACGGGTGATGGTAGAAAAAGGCATTGGCATCCGGTTTCTGTGATTTAATAATATCTAATCCTTCAGTAGAATGAGTGAATAACAAATTACTTCTTCTTATGATATCTTTTGCTATTAGTTTAGATAAATACGTGTTAAATTTACTGTTTATGCCAAGTTTTTGATGCGTTTGTTTGTCGTGTACTAAATAAATAATCTTTATTCTTCTTAATTTTGCAATCAAAACATACAAATAGTACAGCAAAAATTTTAAAAATCCCCAAACACCACTTGGTACCACCTCTACCCAATTAAAAAAAATAATGTCAACTTTAAAAATATATTTAGAAATATCATACAAGTTACTTATTTTTGATTCGCGTTTAGATTGTGGAACATCAAAATAATTATTAAGATTATTACATAAATTATCTATGTAAGGATTTCTGTCGGGCAAATTGCGCCGAAAATGAGGATAAACGTAAATTTTTTTCATAATAATATCTCAAGTCCGCAGGAAAAATTTGGATAAATGCAAATCTTTTTTTGTAAGTTTTGGTATTTATAAATACTTTTTATTCTATAATAGAATCTATTACTGATATTGCAGGCATAATTATATTTTATTAAGGAAATAAATAGCATCCTTTCGTTTACAAGATATGATACTGTTAATGTTATCCCAGTCTATTTTGTTAAATATTATTTCATTAACATGTTCATCAGAATAAAAGGTTATTAAGCGATTTTCTAAATTAAATATTCTCAATAAAGAAGAAAAACGAGCCAATCCTCTTTCTTTATTGCCTGTCACAATAAACGGCTTATTAAAAATAATAGAAAATATAGTCCCATGAAATGAATCGGTCACTATAAATTCGGCGTCTATAAAACTTTGCAGCCATTGGGTTACAGGAGGAAATGTATATTTTTCTATTTCATTTAAGTCTTTCAGAGTAAATATACTTTTCGGCATTATTTCAAATGCAGATAAATGAAGCATAGCAGAAATTTTATTTACAATATGCTGTTTTTCTGCTGTTCTATCTAATAAGTAAACAAACAGATTACCTTGCGATTGGGAAATATTCTTCTTATCCTGTACTACTAACTGTATATAATCGTCTTTATATAACAGTAATGTTGGGTCAAGCAAATGTACTGCTTCTACCTTCCAATATTTTTTGCATAAAAAAACACCAGAATCTTCTCTGACGGAAATGGCGTCAAACTGTTTTGCTAATTTAGCAGTATGTTTAATTAATTTAGGCGTGTATTCGGATAAATCATCCATTCCAAACGAAGCTGCGTATGCAATCCGTTTTATATTCATTCCTCTTGTAAAATCAAGTAAATGGGCAGATACATTAGAATATTGTTTTCGCCAAAC
>JAISZW010000235.1 GCA_031284445.1 Candidatus Methanovirga basalitermitum
TTCACAAAACTTGATTTAGGACCACGTTTACCCATAAATAAACACCTCAACTTTTTCATACATATATCTATGAGCATAACTACCATATAAAACTTAAGTAAGATAAAAGTACACTACCTACTATTATTATGAAACTAAAAAAAAAACACCACACAGAATACTATTGAATGATGATGTATTAAGTCTTTCGGTTAATCTTATTAGTGATATGTTGGGGTTTCAATCGGATCATAATGTAGTATATAGTGAGAAAACGATTGCTTATCATCTTCTTAATGTTGATTCTTCTCGAAATAGTGTTAGTAATGTTAGTAATCTTTTTGATGCTCCTTGAAAGAACTATTACCTTGAAAGAACTATTAGATATAGACTTGGTGATATTGATTTAGATGAAGTTCAACAGAGTTTAAAATGAATTGAAAATTCATTCAAATAAAACCGTGCCTATGAAATTGATATGGCTATTGATTATGTTAATATCCCTTATTACGGTGAAAGAAAACTATGGTGATACAATTAAAACCCAACCTAAACAAGGAAATAGTCGATTTTATGCTTATGCTTTCATATATCTAATATTAAGAAAATAAACGATTACAGATTAGCTGAAATATATTCGAAAGAGAAACTTTAAAAGATACAGTAGATTTCCTAATAAAAGAAATCGAAGCCTTTGGGTTTAAAATTAAAATACTTTTCCTTGATAGAGAGTTTTACACTATAGACGTGATCAATTACATTCAAAACAGGGACAATATCTTTTATTATACTTTGTGTGAAAAGAAGACCCGTGGGGGAATACGAAACCTATTAACTGGAAAAAAGTTATTCTAAAGAGTATACTATGCGTTCAAAGGATAACAAAGCTACATTTCAAGTTAATACAGTTGTTAAATACTTTAAAGGAAAATATAATCGGGATGGAATAAAACACTTTGCATATGCAGTATATAATGTGAATATCCCTTTAAAAAACACATTTAAAGAGTATAGAAAACGTCTGCAATAGAATCCAGTTACAGACTAATGAATCAAGCACGAACACATACCAGCACAAAAAAACCAGAACGAAAACTTTTATACATAGGATTAGGTCTCCTACTGATTAACATATGGATCTACATCCAATGGACATACCTTAGCATAGAATGTCAAGGCGGTCGACGGAAAATAACTTGGACATTTAAAACCATGCTAAAGCAAATCAATCGATCAACCGAAGAAAAATTAGGATTCAACAACAAAATAACAATCTAAAAACTAACACCTCCACGGAAAAATCCATGAAAATCAGTAAAAACAACTAACTAATAGCTGTAACATGGAATAAATCCTATGATATGAAAAATTAAAGGAAAAATTTCTTAAGTTGACAGCATTGATTTGCAGAGGGTGTGAATTTTTTATAAATTTTTCATGCTTTATTTATAAATAAAAGTAAATTTTTCCAAATAACTCCACACTTTTTTACAGGCTTTATAATTAAATGGTATTCATCAATTTATTATAATGTTTCTTTTTGTTTATTGATTTATATCCTCTTTCTTAAGCATCTATGTTTTTTTATTCTAAGAAATTCGTTTACTCCTCCTCTAATGGAATTAAAAACATGAATAAAAAATATAATAAAAGTTTAAAGCCAATTGTTACCAGTGCAATGAAAAAAGAAACATATAAACGATCTAATGTTTCCAAGACTCTTGAATACTATGATCACTTCATTTTAAGAGATGATGAAGATATAGGCAAATACTCAAAAAGACTATTTGAAGGAGAAAACACCTACACAGAGAAAAAAAACATAATTGTAAAAATTACTACTTTTGTTTTTAATAGTGTTCATATTTCAGTTATTAACCTCCTATGGTTTAAAAAGGGGGTTATCCTGAATGGAAATTGAATTACAAAGCGAGGATAAACACGGGAAAAAAATAATTTCAGTAACCGATCCAATAGTAACACCATGGCAAACATTGAAAGATAAAATAAGACTTTGTCTTGTTTATGTTCCTAGAAACTGCTATTACTGGTTAATTGACAATTTTAAACATGATAATAAGGATTATAAATCTATAACACTTGATACAGAACCAGAAAAATTAGAGAATTCTGATGATGTAATAAACTCAAGTTTGTATAAAATATTAAGAATGAGTATTGTTAACCATTTGAATAACTTAGATATTGAAGATTTAAGATACAGAGCTGAATTAGATCCAGATGAAGATTTAACAGAAGATATATTTTATAAACACGTTGGTTATATAAATGAAGTACTTTATAGCTATGAAAAAAACTGTATAAATGAATTAGAATCTGAAGTAAGTGAATTTAAAGATATTATAAAAGACGGAAGAGAATTCATAGGAAACGAAGATAAAAAAGATTTAATAAAAAATTTACAATCTAACTATAGTAAAAGAGCAAACATAGGAAAAAGTAACTTAGACTTAAGTTTTATATTAACTGACTACTTAAAGATAGGAAAACATTATATTACAGAATTAATATATAAATTAGATGAAAATTCTATGGTTATTGTAGTATTAGCTTTAATGATGTACATAATTCAGTTAATGACTTAATAGGTGAGAATTTAGTAAACGTAAGAGATTTGGAAACAAGTTTAAGTCATAAAGCTTCTACTTTGAAACCTGAATATGATAAAATTAAGTTTAATAACGGAATACTAAATTTCAAGAACTTCAAGATAATAGAAATTGAAACCCCAATATTTACATTAATTGATATCAATTATGATTATTCTAAAAACGAATATCTTACTATTTCTAATTATTTGAATACTAGTTTAAAACAAGTTAATAATGAAAAAACAGCCAAATATATTTTAGGTGTTAAAGAAATCATAGGTTATTTATTTTGTAGCGGTAATCCAGAAGAAATAACAATTTTTATTGTCGGAGTTCCTGGAGCTGGAAAAACAACATTTACAAATTTAATAACAGATATGTTTGGAAATGATAAAGTTTCAGATATGAAACCAAATGATACTGAAAGAAATATCCATGTTACATCTGGATTACTTGGAAAACACTTGAATATAATGAGGGATTTAGATAGTAAACCAGTTGAAAATATTGGGCTACTGAAACAAATGAGAGGTTACGAATCATTAGATGTTAATCCAAAAGGAAAAAATATAATAACAATACCAAAAGAAGAAGTCCCAAAGAATCTGATATCATGTAACCAAATGCCAATATTCAAGAATATAGACGATGCTTTTCAAGAAACGGCTATTTTCATCGAATTTAAACATAGATTCAGAGGTACAAAAATTCAAAAGGGGGGATTGATGGAAGAAGCTTAATGAAGGCTATTAAAGATACTTTTAACCTTTGAGATTGGAAAGACCAGTATAACAGAGATTATGAAACTAAAAATGATCATTCCAATGATAATAAAAGATATTATCCTGAATTATTTAAATTAAGTGGAATATGGGAAACTTTAGAATCTGAAAACTAACAACCAGAAATATTTGTTACAAATTAAATAAAGAAATATAAAAAGGCTATATGAAAAATTAAGAATAATTAGTGAATAACAGCTAATATTATTTTTTTTAATAGTTGTTATAAGACATGAAAGAGTGTTTTTAACAAAAAATAAATATTTTAAAAGCTTTAAAAATTACAATAACAACTATG
>JAISZW010000240.1 GCA_031284445.1 Candidatus Methanovirga basalitermitum
AAGAGACTTATATCGATGGAAAAAAGGAATACAGAGTTTCACTCCACGATGCATTCATTAAGTATCCTATAGCTGAAGAAATAATGTTTTCACGGAAAACATACAAATTAAAATCATTAATAGAAGAAGTAACAGAAGGACAACCAAGAATAAGCTTGACAACTGATGGATTAAAACAATATAAAAAAGTTGCTGAAGATTTAGGGTTAAAACATCAAAGATGCATATTTCATATCATGAAAGACTGCAGAGAGAAAGTAAAAAGGTATTTAAAAAGAACTAAAGACGATACAATCACTAAAATATCAGTCGTACGATTATTTAACAGAAATAAACAATATATTCAGAACTTATGATGAAGAAGAATGTTTAGACAGATATGAAGCATTGTTAGATAAATATGACAGATTACCGTCTGTTATAATGAGAGTTCTTACGAAAAAGATAATTCCTAACTTTGAAAGCCTTATACAGTTCACTACTGATAATTTTATACCTAGAACATCGAATCAGGCAGAACAACACTATAGTAAGACTAAGAAATCAGAAACTAAAAGTAAATTTAAGACAGTTAATGGATTATTAGAGTATTTAGCTCTATTCATGGAAAATGAAGCAATATAAGGGAAAACTCCACAATTTTTTACAAGCTCATATAATAAAAAAGTTTATATACTATGTTCATGAATACATTATCAATGAAAGATTTCCAAGTTGGTAAACAATCTCAATTAGTAAAATGGTTGAATTAGTTTAAATGTATTTTACATATTAATAATATAAAATCGAGGCTTAATTATGAAGTATAAAGAAATTATATCTATTATAACATTAATAGCTATTTTAAGTGTTTGTTTTATTACTGCAACAACCCCTGCTTATGTTCATATAGTTGATGTTACTGATACACCAAATGGTTTAGTTATAGATGCAAATATTACAACTGATGAAGGAGGTAGTATTCTAATTCCTAATGGTGATGGAATAAACCCTAAATATACGACTGTTTCATCTGTAGGTCAACCATCCTCTGCAGGATATAGCTATACAACTAATGGTACTGTTCAATTTCTTATTGCAAATTGCCATAGTTACAACTATGAGTCTATTACTGTATCCTTTGATGACTATTCTGGCAAGTATACACCAGTACCTGATACTTGGACTAATGATATGAAACCTGGTCCAGATATTAATGTAAGTTCTGTTACAGATAATGATACAGTTATAATTATATATCAGGTTGATACTCCTATTTATGTAAACAATACTGACGAAGGTAGTACTAACACTACTTACAATGTTACAGTCACTAACAATGATAATGAAACCAACACAACTGTAACAGGAAATATCACATTTAATGGAGATGAAATAACAAATGACACGACGAAATTAAATTCAAATGGAACTAAAAATGGAACCACCAATATGACTCTTCCTCCAGGCAATTATACTGGTAAATTTATAGTCAATGGGAATGTTACTGACCATCGAAAAGGCAACTCTGCTGAATTTAATTTTACTATAAAAGATAGTAGTACTAAACATTTTACTCCAAACCCTCCAAACAATCCAAACCTTATTCCTTTACAAAGAACTGGTTTACCGATTTATAGTTTAATATTGGCATTACTTAGTATATTATTGTTTCCAAGTAGAAGAAAATAATATCTAATACTTTAAAATTCTCTTTTTAAAATTTGATAGTCTTATTAATAAAACCATGAAGTTAAAAAGCAAATTTCCTACTAAATTAGACTTATATTTTCTTTTCATGTTTTTTAATTCATCTAAAAGTATTCTATTGTGCTTAATATCCCCACCATAACTTAAAAATATCTTTATCCAATTCAACAAAAAAGGATTTAAAAATATATAAGTTTTTTTGAAATTATATTTATTACATAAGTCAGAACATGCCGAGTATGCTTTTAAAGAATCATAAACTAACCTAAAATTTATTTTTTTTGTAATTGACTTATCCTCAATTTTATCTCTTACAAAATGATTGCAGATTACATCATTGTTTAAAAATAGGATTTTATTGGTGTTAAAATAGTATTCCATGATGAAATTTAAATCTTCTCCTGAAATAAACGGTGGAAACTCTATATTGTATTTTTCTATCAATTCTCTTTTAAATATTCTCGTCCAAATTGAAGGTAATATCTTTAATATTATAGGATCCTTTATTAGACAATTTATTTTAATATTCTCAGACTTTTTATTTACTTTTTTACCATAAAATAGTTTAGTAATCATTTTTTTCCAAAAAAATCTAATAGGTCTCGACATATTAGTTGGATTAAAAATATCATCACTAAATTTTTTACATATCTCATCTACATAAGGAGTATATGATTTTTGAATTAAATTTATCTCTGGATCAATTCTTAAGTATCTTCCAAAAACTATATCAACATTATTATTTTCTATTTTATCATACAATAATTGACAAGCATTATTTAAATAGCTATCATCAGAGTCTAAAAACATGATGTATTTCCCAGTAGCTTTTTTAAGACCAACATTACGAGGACCATAGGCTCCACCAACACTTTTATCTAAATGGATAGATAGAAAGTTTTTATATTCTTCACTATATTTATCGATGATATTTTCACTTTTATCTGTTGAAGCATCATTAACCATTATCACTTCTATATTAGATAAATCCATTGTTTGGTTAATGATTGAATCTAAAGACTTTTTTAAATCCTTTTCAGCATTGAAAATAGGTATTATTATACTGATTTTATAATTAATATTAAAAACTCCTATAAACTAAAAGGCTAAGTGTTTATTTTTATAGAATCGAAAATAAAAAGTTATCTAAATTAAGAGATTTACTACTTCCAAGACTGATGAATGGAGAAATAGATGTTTCTAAGATGAAATCTGTATGTTTTTTAATTATATTAAATGGAAGTAGAATTAAAAAATAATTAAGAGCAGCTGTTGTAAAATCCAGAAAATCAAAAAATCTATTTTACATGAACCTCTTTTTAAATCTAAAACTAATATAGTTGAATCCTCCTCTAAATACCCTTTTAAGCTCATTGTAGTCCAAATTAGCAAGGAATGTTTTAAAGATGTATGTAAACGAAAAGTAGTATTTGCTCATTAAATTGTCACGGATTTTCTCAATTTCTTCATGATTTGCATAAGGATAATCAACTAAACAATCTAAATAACCATCTTTATTTAACCATTTAGAGTAATCTTCTGTTATTAGATAAGAATTTTCCTTTACCAAAGTGTAAAATTCTGTTCCTGGAAATGGAACCACTTGTTGAAAGAAACACATATCTGGGTACACTTTTTTTGCAAATTCATAGGTCTCATTGATTGCATCTAAATTATCTCCTTTTAGTCCTATCATAAAACATCCAAATACTTTTATTTTTAGTTTTTTAGTGTTTTTTGCAAATTCAAGAGATTGTTCTAATGTTATACCTTTTTTTGTTTCATTTAAAACTCTTTGTGAACCAGATTCATAGCCAACCACTAACAATCTACAACCTGCTTTTTTCATTTTTCTCATTGTTTTAAATGGGAGATCCACCCTTGTGTTACATGACCATATTGGCTTTAATCCTCTTCTAATTATCTCATCACAAATATCTTCAACCCTTTTCTTATCTACTGTGAATGTATCATCTTCAATGAATATTTCCTTTATTTTTTTCATGTTGTTATATATGTACTCAATTTCATCAACAAAATTAGATGCAGTTCTTGCTCTAAATAATCTATTCCCCATTGTTGAAGGATAAGAGCAGAAATTACATTGATTTGGACATCCTCTTGCACTCAATATCTGAATCATTGGTTTTTGAGCAAATGCATAACTATAATCATCACAATTTAAAAATTGTTCATAAACCTTAGAAACATATGGTAATTTGTCTAAATCTTCTATAACTGGTGCATCTTCATTATGAACAATTTTTCCATTATCATTTTTATAGGATACACCTTTAACCTTAGAAATATCATCATGGTATAAGATTTCAGGAATAATATAATCATATTCCTTACGAACTACTATGATACCATTACATTTACTTAAAACCTCTTGTGGCAGAACTGTTGCATGTGTTCCACCAACTATTATTTTAATATCAGGAAAGTTTTCCTTGATTTCGTTTATAGTTTGATAGTCATCACTTGCTGTTGGGGTTGTAGTTTCACATACTATGTAATTTGGACCAATATTTGAGATTTCTCTTAGTGTATCTTTAAGGTTATACTTTTCTGTTATACAATCCACTAAGTTTACTTCAATATTCTTGGATTGACATACCCCTGCAGCATACGAGAGATAATAAGGATAGTACAAAGTTCCAGATTTTGTCTTTTCAGGCCATCTACTTGACCTACTGATTTCAAATTTATATGGTAAGTTTAAAAATAGAACTTTCATTGATTTTCCTCGTTTTAAAATGTTCTCCCAATTATTACTAATAAATTTTAATATAAAACCTAAAAGTTATTATAAGCCAAACAAAACATAAATACTTATCATAAGATAACGGACCTGTAAAAATTTTGTCTTCATTAAATTTTCAAATGCACAATAAAACATGCCAATTTGAAAAGATTTATTTATAGTGAAAATCAATAATCTTATTTATGATAGTCAATGATTTTGAAAAATTTAAAGAATTAGCTATTAAAAATAGCCATGCACTTGATGAAATGTTGAAATATGAACTGCCAAAAGTTAAAGAAAAATCCATTAGTTCTGAACTGAAAACCTTTTGGAATAACTTTGAAGACAAACTTAACAATGTTAAAAATCAAAAACATGATAATCAAGTATTGAATGCTTATGTTAAATTAAGTGACAATCGTACCATGATGATCAACGGTGTTGATAACTTAGAACCTTGGTTTGTTAAGATTAGTGGTGTTAATTGTGAAACTGGCGAAATTGATCAGGAAATATTAAACTCCAGAAAAACAGAACCAGCCATTAACATCGAATTAGTTGATGTTGATAATTAAATTTAAATTAATTATCTTTTTATTATTATATGGATAGATGATATGAAGTCAGTAGATGGTATAGTAGAACATGAATGTTGTAAAAATTGTCCTTATGGGTATAATATCGAAATGTGTGTATCATTCTGTGATTATGCATTGGATGAAGTAAAATTTAGATTCCCAAAAAAAGATAAAGCATTTTGGGAAGACAAATAAAAATGAAATCTACTACCATATTTTCTATATAATGATAATTTTCAATTATAAAAAGTATATCTTTCAAGACAATGTTATATGAAACCTAAAATTATCTTTGGACCTGCTGGTAGACCTATAAACTATAAAGGTCCTGCTTATAAAGCTCCTGAATATATTGCTAATGAAAAACTTTCTGCTTATGAATATCAAGCTGGTAGAGGTCTTAGAATCTCTGAAAAATCTTCAAATATTTTAAAAGAAGAATCTAACAAGCATGATGTGTTAATCTCTATGCATGCTCCTTATTTTATTAACTTATCCTCAAATAACGAAAAAACAATTAATAATTCAATAGATATTCTCTTTAAATCCGCCCAAATTGGAGACTGGATGGGAGTATATAGAATAGTTTTTCATCCAGGTCACTATTTAAAAAATAAAAAGAATGAAACATTAAAAATAGCTAAATCCACTATAAATAAAGTCTTAGAGAAAATAGAAAAAACAAAAATAAAAAATTTCACTTTCTCACCTGAAACCACAGGTAAAAAATCTCAGCTTGGAAATCTCAATGAAATAATAGCTATATGTAAGGAATTCGATAATTTTGAACCTACAATTGATATTGCTCATCTCTATGCTCGTGATAACGGTTCAATACAATCAAAGAACGATTACAATAAGATATTTTCCAACCTTGAAAACGAATTAGATATTAAAAGACTGCACTACCATTTTACAAGAATAGAATATGGTAAGTCAGGTGAGATAAGACATCATGTTCTAAGTGAAGTTGATTATGGTCCAAACCCTAAATATTTTATTGAGTCTTTAATTGAATGTGATTTCAAAGCAACAGTTATTTGTGAATCTCCACTTTTAGACCACGATGCTTTAATATTAAAAAAGCTTTATGAAAGCTTACTATGATTAATCGACTCTTGGACAGAATAAATTTAAACTTTTCTTTTAAATTAGATTGATCCCATATGTTACTGTTTAAAATTTTACTTTAATTAGTGAAAATTTGGACAGTCTCATAATTTATTTTTCTAAATAAACAAATAATATCAATTAATTTATGCATAAGTGCATTTTAATATGAGTTGATTATATTGGCTATTTTTTCTACTGTTTTCCCCCTATTCATCCTCATATGAACTTCATCAATATCTACAACCTTGATATTTTTAACATTATCATCCAAACCATTATACCTAGACCTCCCAACTTTAGAATCCTTAGCCTTAAACAAAATCACATCACCATCATAACTTTTTGGATTGTATTTAAAAGCAGACTTCCCCAACAAATCATTTTTATGTGCAAATATTTTAAGATCATCAGCTTCAAGTTTTTCACCATCTTCAAGAAGAGTTTTAATTTTCTTTTTTGTTCTATCTAGTGAATTTTTTATTGGGTCATTGATAACTGTCATTTTAATATTATTATAAAATGTTGGGTCTAACAAATATAATTTAATACACTTTTCATTATTCTCTTCCAATATTCTAGCTATTTCATAGGCTATAAGTCCACCCATTGACCAACCACCGATATAATATGGTCCTTCAGGTACGATTTCTTTCATATGTTTTATATATGTTTTTGCAACAGAATTTATTGAGATTAAAATTTCATCATCCTCATAATATGGAAATTCTAACACATAAAAACCTTGATCTTTGTTTATGTGTTTAGCTAATTCTGTGTATAATATACTCCCGCCAGCACAACTATGCACGAAAAATAAAGGAGGTTTATTACCATTTTGATTGAAGGTGAAAACAGGATCATGGTCTTGTCTTTCAATGAATTCAGATAAAGACATGACAGTCCTATGTGTTCTAAAAACTCCAAAATAGACCAATTGCTTATTAAGAATTTTATTTATCTTAATCACTAATTTACTTGCTTGTAGGGAATCTCCACCCAAATAAAAAAAGTCATCAGTAATGGAAATAAATTCTTCATCTAAATTTAATATTTCACCAAAAGCTTTCACTAATAATTTTTCAGTATCATTTCGAGGAGCAATATAAACTCTTTCCTGATTTTTCTTTTGAAATAGTTCTCCAATATTTTTAGGAATTATGTTCCGCCTATCTACTTTCCCACTATTGTTTAAAGGAACTGAATCTATAGCTTGGATAACAGACGGTATCATGAATTTTGGAAGAGCTTTTTTTAGTTTAATTTTTATTAAATCATCATAAAATATTTTATCAGACACATAACCAAGATATAATCTCGTATCATTGGCTATTTTTGTTATCTCAGATGCATCAAAACCCACACAAACACTTTTAATTATTCCATCTATTTTCAATGTTTCTTGCTCTATCTCACTTGGATCTACTCTAAACCCATGAACATTTATCATAAAATCTTTTCTTGAATAATAAACCAAATCGTTGTCTTGATTGTAGTATGCTAAATCACCTGTCCTATATAATATCTTACCTGTATCTGATTTAGAGAAAGTATTAAGTGTAAATTTTCTTTTAGTTAGTTTTTCATCCTTAAAATAACCAAAAGCAATATTTCCAGAAACACAAATCTCACCAACACTATCTTTTTCAGTTATCAACTTATCATCATTATCCAACAAGACAATATCCCAATATTTAAGAGCTTTTCCTATTGGTACTCTATCATATAATTTATCCACCGTGAAAAAACAGGAGACAATGCTTGTTTCTGTTGAACCATAAACATTTAATATTTCAGTTTTTTCACTATAAATATTAGAAGCCATATCACTAGATAACACTATTGTTTTTAAAATACCATCCCCATGTTCTAAGAAAATTTGAGCCAACTGAGGTGGGAAAAAACCAAAACTTATCTCATTTGCCAAAATATATCCCACAAGCCATTTAATATCCGTCACCTTATCCTTATTTATAATATGTACTGAAGCACCAGCAGATAACGGAAGAAAAATGCATATTTGACCTGCGCCAACAGTAAAAGACGAGATATTTAAAAAATCCGTGTTTCTATCTATCACCTCAAAACATGCCATTTTCATTAAAGAAAAGTTCTTATGAGAAAGCATAACACCTTTAGGTGTGCCAGTTGTTCCTGAAGTCCAAATCACAGCAGCCAAATCATCAAAACTATTATCCCTTAAAAAATCATTAGTATGTATTTCTTTATCATCATAAATAGAGGATAAAAAAGCATCATCAATTATAACCGATGAATTTATCTGATTAAGGATTAACTCAAGTCTTTCTACAGGTGCCTTATCTATTATTGTGTATGCAAACCCTAACTTCCAAACAGCAAACATAGAAGCAATAACCAAAGGACTTCTATCTAAAACAATAGGAATAATCTTATCTGTTTTCTCAATCTTCCCATATAAAAGAACAGCTATTCTATTCACTAAATCATCTAAGGCTTTATAACTTATCTCTTCAACTCCATCTTTAACAGCCAACTCATAAGGCTTAATTCTCACATTTTCTAAAAAATCTTGGAGTATAGAACCCATATTTATCTCCTCCCCCATCTCTTTATAGAGTTCATATATATTTTTCACCCCAGACACATTCATTGCCTATCCTATCATGCATTATAAAACCTTTAACAATACAGTTAGAACAAAAAAATAAGTGTTGACATCCTCCACAAATAGTAACTTGTGGAACATCTATCTTGTCAAATCTAAATTTTTCCATCTTCAAAAGAACAGATTTAAAATCCTCATCTAACACATTACCAATACGATAAAAATTATTAACATTAATTGGACATAATTTAATGTCTCCTTGAGGTGTCACACTCATAGATCTAACCCCAACACCACAATTACCAGTATGAAAAGCAACATCACTATCTTCACTTCGTGCATTATACTCCTCTGATTTAGATATATAATCTCCAAACTCATCAACAAGTAACTTAAACTCATCTTCAAACTTAGAAAAACCATCACTAGAAAAAATCAGATCATTATGATCAATGGCTCTTCCTTCTGATGTGATAATACCTATTTCAAGTTTAGAAGACCCTAATTTTTCTGATAATTTCGCAACATCCACCATATCAGTATAATTATGAGGAGTGCAAATCATAGCTACTTCAACATTAATACCCTCATTGGAAACTAACGAAATCACTTCATTGACCCTATTAAAAGCACCAGATCTACCAACAAAATCATCCATAAAATCAGAAGTACTACTGTTTAATGTCAATCTCAAAGTTATCTTATTTTTAATATTCTTCAAAACACTAATATGTTCACTATTAATCAAAGTACCATTACTTAAAATCACGACTTTACTGAATAATTTTGAAGCCTCTTTCAAAATCAGAGAGAATTGAGGATGAGCTAAAGGTTCACCACCACTAAAATTAATAGTATTACAACCCATAGAAGCCATTTCCCTTAAAAAAATTATTAAACTTGTACTATCTATGAAATCATGTTTAAAAGAAGAAGAATCATTAAAGCAATGTTTACAGTTCCAATTACAATAATCTGTAAGCTCAACAAGCAAATGAAGGGGAACCTGAAAATCCTTAGAACCAGTGACAAATGATTCTCGAGACTCAGCCTTATCCAAAATATCAAGATACTCATTATCTAAAATGAAAGAACCCACAACATCCTTAATCTCATCAACATCCTCACCAGTTTTAAAAGACAAATTATGAATTATCTTATCAATACTACTACAGCCATCACATTCAAGAAAAATATTAATCGCATCTTCGTTCAAATGATGAACAGACTCTGAAAGATCTCCACTCTCATACAAAAAAGATGAAATTGAACCAAGATGCAAACCACAACCATCCTTAACCACAGGAAAACACTCAGAATACTCCACTACAATCACCTCAAAAAAAAATTTTTTTCATGTTCCAAAATAGATAAAGCACAACATAGAATTTTTTACTTCAGAGAATTTCTATTAACCTATAAAAATTCTCAAGATTATTGCTACCAAAGTATTGGTAGCATGATATATCATATTTTCACCATTATATATAAAGTTATCGGCCGATCAAAACCTGATA
>JAISZW010000280.1 GCA_031284445.1 Candidatus Methanovirga basalitermitum
ATAATATTTGACAATTTTTTATCTACATCTATTTTAGTAAAATTTCAGTTTATTTTAGATTTGTTTTCATTTCTATTGTTCTGTTAAGATATAATTTCATTAATTAAAAGATTTTTGTCAATTATTCTTCTTTTAATACATTCAATATCCATTATGTTAATTTCAGCAAGTGTCACCATCGTTTTCTTTCACCATAATAGGGAATATTGACATAATCAATAGCCATATCAATTTCATATGCACGGTTTTAATCGCATGAATCTTCAATTCATTTTAAACTCAGCAATTCCATCTAAATCAAGATCACCAAGTATATATCTAATAGTTCCCTCAAGGAGCATCACAAAGATTACTAACAATACTAACAATAGTTCGAGAAGAATCAACATTAAAAAGATGATAAACAATCGTTTTCTCACTATAGGCTGCATTAAGAGCCGATTGAAACCCCCCAACATATCACTAATAACATTAACCGAAAGACTTAATACATCATCATCCAATGACCATGAGCCTTATTTTATATAATTCTTAATAATGTAGTAAACAGTTCTAAGAGGAATATTTTCTGTCTCAGCTATTTTTTTAATGGGAACTTCTTGTCTGAATTGTATTTTAATGTTATTGATTTGTTTTTCACTATATTTCGTTTTTTTTCCTGTTTTGAGTTTAGTCTTTGGTTTAGAAAACTTACTTCTCAAATAGTAAACTTTTTTAATGTGTAAATTTAAGATATTCGCTACCTCTATTGGTGTTTTACCTTCTTGGATTAAATCAACTACTTTTGAGCCTATATCATTGTATTTTTTAGGATGATTATAGTTATATTCTATCTTGATAGAGATTCCCATTTCATTTAAAACCTCAACATATCTCTTAGAAATTCTGTTGTATAAGCTAATTGGACAAGTTATTCTCTCTAAAGCAGGATATTTATCTAACAATTCAACGATTATTTTAGAACTTAGTGGTTTTGTTATATGAACTTCTTTAATTGAAGAATCATTCATTGTTTTATCATCGACCATAGAATTATCATTATTGAAGATATTATATATCATTTGTATCTGAAGTATGAACATGAAAACTTTTACTATATTTCATCTTATAGTGAAAATATAAGGTTTATATATTTAAACAAAAAATCTTCATTTCTTTAAAAAGTTGGCAACAATATTTGCTACTGAAACATGACTAACATCTGATGTTAAGGTATCTGTTCCAATTATATTTCTTACACCAGCACCATATATTTTAAGTACAGCATCATTTACTAAAACAGGATGAACAAAACAAACATCAACTGATTTTGCTCCATGTTCTTTTAGTATCTTGGTTGCATTAATGATTGTACCACCAGTAGATATTATATCATCAACTAAAACAACTTCTTTTCCTTCTACCATTGAAATATCTATTTTAGAATCATTAACATTTGCAACAATTTTTGTTTCAACTTTATCTGGTGATATCCTTACTTTGGATAAATAAATTGATTCGCATTTAAGAATGTTAGCTATTTCAGTTGTAAAATCTAATGCTCCTTTATCAGGACCAACTATTATGGGATTTTTTGTATTTTTTTTTATATATTCTGCAATTACAGGTATTGCTGATAAATTATGTGTTGGTATTGAAAAAAAATCTCTTAAACTGTCTTCATGAAGATTTAATGAAATGAATTCTGTTGCTCCTGTTTTTTCGATTAAATTAGATACCACTTTAGCAGAAATAGTTTCTCCTTCTTTAAAACATTTTTCTTGTCTACCATAACCAAAGTAAGGTAATACAACTCTAATTTTTTTTGCACCTAAGTCTTTTAAAGTTGAGATTAAAAATAGAAGTTCTATTAGGTTTTCATCTTGAGGATATCCTGTGGATTGAACAATAATCATTTCTTCTTCTATTTTTCCTTTGATTCTTATGTATTTTTCACCATCTGGAAATCTTTTAATTTCGATAGGACATATTTCATCACCAAGTTCTGCTGCTATTTTGGCTGTTAGATTTTGAGATGCTGATCCACCAATAATCAATAAAATCACCAATTTTAAATAAAATTTAATCATCATAATTAAATAAACTATCCAATTTATATTCTGTTTTCTAACATTTATATAGTGTAAGTTTTGTTAGGAATTTTTTAAAGAATCCTAAGCTTTTACCTTTGATGAAGTATTATTTTCATTCGTGAGTTTAAAAAATCGGTTTTGTCAACGATTAAGAGGTTGAGTTTTTCCTGTTATTATTGTCTTGATCTTAGTTCTAAAGTTTGGAATGTAAAATTTAATATCTGAAGCTATAGTTAATAATGTTGACTCATATGATCCACAATGAGAAAACTCCATATTAATCATTGATACACGATTATCAGGACTTAATAAAACTTTATCACTCTTTTCATGATGTTTTAAGTCTAATTTAAACACATTTTCAAATATGAAATCTTTAACAGCATCCATATTATCAAACCTAACATCATTATCATAAATAACTTTATTTTCATTGTTGATGGTGAAAATACTCTGATTATAATCAAAATATTCAATATTTACATCAATATTAAGATTATTTACAATTTTTTTAATAGGATAATACTGCTTATTTTCAATTAAAACCACTTGTTTATTATAATCCTATTTAATAGGCTTATTGAAATACTTTTTATTTGGTTTATAAATGGTTCTTCCATAAATAGCTATAATCCTCATATAAGCCTAAAAATTTGAAACTCCAATATTTTAGAATTTAATGAGTAAATATCCATCATATACACAATTAATTATTTATATTTTTTACTATTTTAATATTTTGTCTTTATATTAATTCATATGATACATTAATATGTCGCATTAGATTTTGTGCCTATTTTAAAGTTAAAATTTCTTATTTTTTAAAATTCAGAAAAAATACACCTGAAATCTTATAATTTCCAATGTAAATGAGATGCTCAATAGCCAACCTGTCGATTTTGACACATCCAAAAATCAAAGTGTCGATTTTTATGAGTTTTACTAATGAAATCCTATAAGAAGTCCTACACGATAGACGATGAAAGATGTTGTATATGCTACTATTAAAGTAGTGCATAATAAGATTAAAGGCCATTTCCATGAGTTAGATTCTTTTTTTACTGTGGCTAAAAATGAAAAGCATGGTACATATAGTAATATAAATACTAAGAAAGCAAAAGCAGTTAATGGTGTGAATATGCTTTGTAAAGCTAATGTTATTCCTGAACCATCTTCAACTACTCCGAATAAAGAACTAAATGTTGAAACAACAACTTCTTTAGCTACAACACCAAAAATCAACGCCACAGTTGGTTGCCAATAACCAAAACCAAGTGGTGCGAATATTGGAGATGCTATATTTCCAATTTGACCAATTACACTTTCATGTGATCCATATTCAACACCTACTGGAAAACTACTTAATATCCATATTACTATTGAGGCTGCAAGGATTATAGTACCTGCTTTTCTAATAAATCCATAGGTTCTCTCCCAAGTATGGATTAAAACACCTTTAAGAGAAGGTAATTTGTAGGTGGGTAACTCCATGACAAAGGGTGTTGTAATTCCTTTAAACAAAACTCTTTTAAGAATGGTTGCAACTATAATAGCTACAACTACTCCAAGGAAATAGAGTGAAAAAATAACCTCACCTTGATATGCACTAAAGAATGCTGCAACAAATAGTGCATAAACAGGTAATCTTGCTGTGCATGACATGAATGGAATTAACAACATGGTGAGTATCCTATCTCTTTCATGTTCCATAGTTCTTGTAGCCATTATTCCAGGAACACCACAACCAAAACCTAAAATCATTGGAATGAAGGATTTCCCATGTAATCCTACAAGTTTGTGCATCACACGATCCATGACAAATGCTGCTCTTGCCAGGTAACCTGAATCTTCAAGAATACTAATCATTAAAAACATTAAAAATATTATTGGTATAAAGACGAGAACTCCACCAACACCATTAATTAAACCATCAACAATAAATGATGAGACAATATTCTCTCCTAAGAGTCCTGAAAATAGATCACCACCAATACTAAATAGGTACTCAAAAGGTTCTTGTAATGGTGTTCCTATTGCAAATGTTATTTGAAAAATTAACCACATTATAATTAGAAATATTGGAAGTCCTAAAATTCTGTTAAGAACAATGTTGTCAATTTTTTCTGTTATTGTTGGAAATTCAATTTTTGGTCGAGTTAAAATTTCATTTAGCAATCCATCAATAAAATCATATCTTTGATTAGCAATCACTTCTTCTGAACTTTCGTTGAATACATCGTGAAAGTGTTTGTTAATTTTTTCTAATTCATTGAATATTTTATCTTTAATAGCTGATTTTTCAACTTTTCTCCAGATTATTTCGTCGTTTTCTAAAAGTTTAATAGCTGTCCATGAAGAAGGGACATCTAATAAATTTTCATCTTCTTTAATTATCTTTTGGAGTTCTGATAAGTGATCTTGCATTTCTGTTCCATACACCAACTTTTTACTACTGTCAATAGGATTTTCTTTGGACTTTTCAATTGTTTTTAATAATTCTTCTTTTCCACTACCATTGTTTGCTTCGATTTCAACGACTGGAACTCCTAATAGTGTGGATAAGTTTTCAATATCAATACTATAACCCCTTTTTTTGGCAAACCTATTCATGTTAATAGCTATGATTAAATTTGCTCCAAGTTCCATCATTTGAGTTGTTAGATACAAGTTTCTCTCTAAATTATTAGCATCAAGAATATCGACGATTACATCAGAACTTTTATCAACAATAAAGTCTCTTGATACGATTTCTTCAATTGAGTGAGCAGTTAATGCATAGTTTCCAGGTAAATCGACAATATTTATGCGATTACCATCAAAATTTAGGTGACCTTCTGCCTTTTCGACTGTTTTCCCTGGCCAGTTACCAACATGTTGTCGTAAACCTGTTAAATAATTAAACAGGGTGGTTTTCCCAACATTTGGGTTTCCAGCAAATCCTACTTTAATATTCATTCTATCAATATAAGTTAATTTACTCTTAATATAATATTTTTTGCTTCATTTTTTCTAAGACTCATTGAATATCCTTTTATTTTTATTTTAATGGGATCTCCTAAAGGTGCAATTTTTTCTAATTTTATTTTAGCTCCTTTAACAAATCCCATGCCTAAAAGATGCCTTTTTAATTCGACTTCTTCGTTATTGTAGGAGATAATCGTTCCTTCTTCTTCAGTTTTAAGTTCATTTAAACTCTTTATAACAGCAGAATCTTCTCTGTTTATCATATTCGTGCCTCAATAATTTTTAAAATAACTACTTGAAATTCAATTGTTTGAAAATATTTTACATCATTTTTCACGATAATATAGTCATTTTTGAAAAATTTATCATTTTATAAAATATTAATAATCTAATATAATTTATTTAAATTTGATTTAAAGAATTTTTATAGTTATAATATAAGATTAATAATTGATAAACATT
>JAISZW010000282.1 GCA_031284445.1 Candidatus Methanovirga basalitermitum
AATGTTTATCAATTATTAATCTTAATTATAATTATAAAAATTCTTTAAATCAAATTTAAATAAATTATATTGGATATAATATTTTATAAAATGACAAACTTTTCCAAAATGACTATAAAACCAAAATAAATAATAATTTATAAACTTTTTAAAGAAAAGTAAAATAGTATTAAAATTTAAAAAATCACATTCAAAAAAAAAAAAAAAAAAACCTACCCCCATCAGTTGATATTTCACCTCCATAAAATCAAAAAAGATATAATATACTTGGTTAAATCAGATAAGTTCTGAAAATTTATTTAGAGAGAATTTGGAAATATTAATAACAAGACTGGGCAACAATTCTAAAATCGGCAAAACCCATCATTTTATTCATATTTATGCATTGCTACATGCGCATGTTGGATAACTTTTATATCTCTTTAAAGACAGGAAAAATAATTGTTGCCCACTTTCTAACCAATACTACATATATTTTAATAGAAATTATAAAATAAATTATTAATGGAGTGAAAAAACATGTCTGTTGCAACTAATGATATTGAAGATGCTTATTTACAAAAAATAAAAAAAATTTCTATTAATAAAGGTAAAACAAGAAAAGAAGTATTGAATAATATTATTAAAGATGGTTTAGAATTTAATGAAAACAAAAAAAGAAAAAATATACATGGCAATGGTCAATAAAGATACATATAATCCAGATGATAAAAAAAAGGAGTTAAATCACTACATGAGTTTATGACAGTACCTAAAGGATTTGATTTAGTTAAAACAGTTGAAGAAGCTAATTTAGAAAGGTTTGATAATATATGATTTTTTTGGATACGAATTTCATTATCGGTTATTTTATAAAAGGTCATGAATTTTATAAAAAATCTAATAAGTTGTTTGATGAAAGTCAGAATAAAGAAATGATACTATCTAATTTAATTATTAATGAATTAACCAACACCTTAAATTTTAAACTTAAAAAAAATATTAACGAAATTGAAAAAGTATATACAAATAATGATTTTATAGTTTTAGACGATTCTAAATATAACCAAAAAGCAGTAGAATATATGAAATTATATTATCCTAAAAGAATACATTTTAATGATTGTATATTTATGGCATTAATTTATTTCTGGAAGAAATTTAGGAGAATCTTTGATTTTTTGTTTTTAAAAGTTTGAAAATAACTCTTTAAAGGTTTAGTTTATATAATAGGGGATGTATTAATTAATGATAATAAATATTAGAGTAGATTACACAATAGCTAAGATTGAATCTTTAGAGAGATTGTCATCTGAACTTAATAATCTATTTAATGAGATCAGAAATCAATTTAACATTCAGGAATATGTTCAAATATCTACTTGTAATAGAGATGAGTATTATATACATACTGATTTATGCTCTCTATACAATCTATTGTTGGATTATGCAAGCAATGATTTAATTATCGAATACAATGATTCTGCAATAATTCATCTTCTTAGAATGACTTCTGGATTAGAATCAATGATAATTGGAGAAGATCAGATACTTGGTCAAGTAAAAAACTCTTTAAACCAAAGCAAAAAAGAAGGACATTGTGGCAAAGTTTTAGAAACTCTTTTTACTAAGGCGATTCATGTAGGGCAAATTGTCAGAAATAAAACAAAAATCAATCAAGGATCAATCTCTATTGGTTCTGCAGCTGTTGATTTAGCAGGAAGATATTGTGATGATTTAACACATAAATGTGTTCTTGTAATTGGTGCAGGCAAAACTGGGAGCTTGGTTGCAAAAGCATTATCTGCAAAAAACTTAAAAGCTATTTTAGTTGCAAATAGAACATATTATCGAGCTGTTAAACTTGCTAAAGATTTAAATGGAAAAGCTATTTTATTTGATGAATTAAATGATCATATATGTGAAGCTGATTTAATCATAAGTGCTACAAATTCCCCACACTTAATTTTAACTAAAGAAAGACTTGAAAAATACATTTATGAGGGGGGAAAATCTCCTGTTATTTTGATAGACTTAGCAAATCCTCGAGATATATCTTATGATGTTGTTGATTTAAATGTGAAGCTATTTAATATAGATGACTTAAGAGGAATAGCTAATGAAAATAAAAAACAACGTGAAAAAGAATCTGATGATGCTGAAAAAATTATTTTAGAAGAATTTAAATTACTTAAAAGCTCTTTTAAAGTCATTGAAGTTGAAGGACTTTTATCAAAGATAAGGATGTCTATGGAGGATATTCGTCGAAATGAAACAAAGAAAGCTATTTCAAAAATTAATTCAATCTATGATAATGAAAAAATTATTAATGCTCTTTCAAAATCTATTGTAAATAAGATATTCCATAACATCTCTAAAAATATTAAAAAATCTGCTGAAAATGAAGACCATGAAGCCATAGAACTATTAAAACATATTTTTAATGATTAATATAAATTGCTAAGTACCATGATTAAAAAACAGACAAAAATTTATCCAAAAGAAGAAATTTATAAAGTTCTTCATCCTTTAGTTAGAAAATGGTTTGATTTGAATTTTAAGGATTTTACATCTGCTCAAAAACAATCGATAGTAGCTATTCATAAACAAAGTAATATTCTTATATCATCACCTACAGGTTCTGGTAAGACTTTAACTGCATTTTTATCAATTATAAGTGAACTTGTAACTTTATCAGAGAAAAATGAATTGGAAGATAATATTTATTGCATCTACATATCTCCACTTAAAGCATTGGACAACGATATAGATAGAAATTTAGATGTTCCCTTAAAAGAAATTGAAAAAATAGCTAAATTGGATCTTGGTATTAGAAAAGCTGTAAGAACAGGAGACACAACCCAATATCAGAGAAATAAGATGTTGAAAAAACCACCTCATATCCTTATAACAACCCCTGAAACATTATCCATTCTATTGGTAGCACCTAAGTTTAGAGAAAAATTAATTAATGTTAAATATGTTATAGTCGATGAAATCCATAGTTTTGCTGAAAATAAAAGGGGTGTTGATTTAAATCTATCACTTGAACGATTGCAGCACTTAATAGGTAATTTTACAAGAATTGGTCTTTCTGCTACAGTTTCACCTATTGAAGAAGTTGCCAATTTTTTAGTTGGTTTTGAGTATGGAATTCCTCGTGATTGTTTAACAGTCAATGTTAACCATTTAAAAGAGTTAGATGTTGAGGTTGTCTCTCCTGTTGATGATATTGTAATAGCTGATGGTGAAGAAACACGACTTGGTATGTACAATCTTTTAGATGATTTAATTGGGAAACATAAAACAACTCTTATTTTTACAAATACTCGTTCAGGAGCAGAATCTGTATTGTATAATCTTATTAAGCTATTTCCAGAACATTATAATTACAATAATATTATGAATCATCATTCGTCCCTTTCAAAAGAAAAACGTTTATTAACTGAAGATATTTTAAAGAAAGGAAAGTTAAAAGGAGTTATCAGCTCAACTTCACTTGAGCTTGGAATTGATATTGGATACATTGATTTAGTTGTTTTAATTAACTCTCCAAAGTCTGTATCAAGAGCATTACAGAGAATTGGTAGAAGTGGACATAAGGTTGGTGAAAAATCAAAAGGTAGAATTCTTATAACAGACAGAGATGATTTAGTTGAATGTTCAATAATTTTAAAATCAATCAAAGAATTTAAGGTTGAAAAACTTAGAATACCTAAGAATTCATTGGATGTTCTATCACAACATATCTATGGAATGGCTATTGAGAATATTTGGGATATAGATTATTGCTATGATGTGATAAGAAAAAGTTATAATTATGTTAATTTAAGTAGGGATGAATATGAGGATGTTCTTAGTTACCTTGCAGGAGAATATGGTGAACTTGAAGAAAGATATGTTTATCCTAAGATATGGATAGATTACAATAAAAACATGTTTGGAAAAAAAGGTAGATTAGCTCGCATGATCTATTCAACAAATGTTGGTACAATTCCAGACAGTTCAAATATCTTAGTAAAAGTGGATAATAACCCCATTGGGAAAATCGATCAAGAATTTATGGATAAACTTAAAAAAGGAGATACTTTCGTTCTTGGTGGTTCTGTTTATCGATTTAACTACTCTAAAGGAATGGTAATAAATGTTTCACCAGCATCTGGACCTCCAACTATTCCTTCATGGTTTTCAGAACAGCTCCCATTGTCTTTTGAACTATCTATGGAAATTCAAAGGTTTAGAAGAATATTAGAAACTAAATTCCAAGCAGATAGAACTAAAAAAGAGATCAGATGTTTTCTAAAAGAATATCTATATATTGATGATTTTGGAGCTAATTCAATATATGAATATTTTAATGAACAGTATCTTTATGCTATAATTCCAAATGACAAGACATTATTAATAGAGTACTATACTGGTTTTGGAGGCAGGAAATTTGTTATTTTCCATAGTTTATACGGACGAAGGGTAAATGATGCATTGTCTCGAGCAACTGCTTATTTAATATCTAAAAGGTATAATGTAGATATTACAATTTCAATATCCGATAATGGATTTTATTTAAGTAGTAATAGTAAGATTCACGCACTAAAAGGTTTTAAATCCTTAAAAACAGAGACTTTTAAAAATAATCTTATTAAAGCCATCCAAAAAACTGAGACATTAACAAATAGATTCAGACATTGTGCTGGTCGTTCATTAATGACCCTTAGAAGATATAAAGGTAAGGAAAAATCAGTTGGAAGACAGCAAGTTAGAGGAAAAATATTAAAAAGTTTTGTTGAAGATATTGATCATGATTTTCCAATATTAAAAGAATCTCGAAGAGAAGTTATTGAAGATTATATGGATGTTGATAATGCTCTAAAAGTTATTAAATGGATAGAATCAAAACAAATTAATATAAAAATGATAAATACTATAATTCCATCCCCATTTGGTTTTAATCTTGTATCCCAAGGTTATTTAGATGTTCTATCACTAAATGATAGGGGTGAATTTGTGAAAAGAACCCATAAAGCTATTCTTAAAAAGATTAAAAAGAACTTAAAGTGAAGTTAGCGAATAAATATATATCATATAAATAAAAATCCATTATTATAGTGATAATGGTAATGTTTATCAATTATTAATCTTAATTATAATTATAAAAATTCTTTAAATCAAATTTAAATAAATTATATTGGATATAATATTTTATAAAATGACAAAC
>JAISZW010000018.1 GCA_031284445.1 Candidatus Methanovirga basalitermitum
AACTGTATTTTTTAAGCATGAGTTTTGTGTGGATGATACTTTTAGTAAAGTGAAGGTTTATGATCGTTTTCGATTTTTTTTCAAAAATCGAAAAAAACTCCACACTTTTTTACACCCTCGATTAATCAAAACCTGATAAAAAAGCTTAAAAAACAATTAAAATAATCACAAAATGAATCATTTGCGCTCTTTCTCTTTCTCTTTGGACTAACTAAAGCAAAAAGAATAAAACAGGACTAACTAAAGCAAAAAAAACTCCTCACAAATACAAAAAAATGTTTAAAATTATCCCACTATATATTATATTGAAAATAAAGAAAAAATACAATCCTTAAGTTAATAGCATTGCCTTATATTCTAAAAATTTCTTAAGTTGATAGCTATTGTACTATTATATATAAAACAAATTTTATAATAACCATATTTAGATTAGATTATAAAATATTCAAATCCACAATAAAGTGTAATTGATAGTTATGAGATATAAAACAGGACTATTTTTCTTATTTGGAATAATAGTGATGATAATAATAGTTTATTTTGCAGGTTTTAATGAATTAATAGAAAAACTAAAAATAGCTGATTTTAAATATGTTTTAGCTGCTCTTATAGTTCAAATAACTTCATTTTTCCTTTTTGCTATTAGATGGCATATAATTAATAAAATAGCCAACATTAATATTAAATCTCTTAAATTAGTACCAATGATTATAATTGGATTAGCAATTAACAACATCACTCCAAGTGGTAGTGCTGGTGGAGAACCAGTTAAAGCATATATCCTTTCTTCAAAGACAAATTCTCCTTTTGAATCTACTTTTGCAACTACAATTGCTGATAGAGCCTTAGACACTATTCCTTTCCTGATTTTAGCTATTATAACCATTTTTACATTAATTCTATTTTTCCCTCCAAATAAGGAATATATTGCAATCATGGTTTTAGCCGTGATATTGATAACAACTTTATTTATTGTAATAATTTATACATCAATGAATAAGAAGTTTGCAGAAAAGACCATAGTTCTTATTTTAAAAGTAGTTAGAAAGTTCTATAAAAAGAACCATGAGGAATTAGAGAAAAAAATTGTAGAATCAATTACTGGCTTTCAAGAAACAATGAAAATAATGCTTAAAGATAAAAATATTCTCTACAAAGCCTTACCATTATCTTTTTTTATATGGTTCTCTGAAATATTTAGAATGTACCTTGTTTTCCTTGCATTTGGAAGTAGTATTAATATATTTGTTATTGCAGAAATATTTATCATTTCCACATTGGTTGGTATGATACCTTTGTTTCCTGGTGGTTTAGGTGCTGTTGAACTTATGATGATGGGATTACTGACTTTTGCTGGAGTACCTAATGAAATTAGTGTAGCAGTCACCATAATTGAGAGAGGTATTTCATACTGGCTACCTATATTTCTTGGCTTTCTTTTATTGCCTTACTATGGATATTCATCAGATGAAATTAAAAATGAGTATAAAAGTGTTGATTCCAAGATTATCAAAAAATTTACTAACAATCCAGAACTTGATGATATCTTTGATAATAAATCAAAAGATAAAACCTCTAAAAAAGATAAATAGTTCCTATTTCTTATTATAGTGAATAAAATAATTTTCTTAAGTAATACAAATTTTTAAATTCTATTATATTTATTAAATTTTTAATTAAAAAAATTATAATTAATAATTATAGAAATAAATCTATTAAATTGTTATTTTAATTTTTATGGCTAAATATCTCTAATGGATAAAATAACAAGTCATTTAATTTGTTTGGTTTGAAGTTGTTTTTTGGGAATATGAAAGGAATGATTTTATACTCAAACTTTTAGAAACAGGACCTTTGCTCTAACTCTTTCATTTCATTCGAGAAAAAAGTTTGATCAGAATATTTTAGAATAGCTACTTTTCATTCGAGGAAAAAGTTTGATCAAAATATTTTAGAATAGCTACTTTTTGAATCAAAACTTAAATGCTTAACATTAGAAAATCTTTGATTATTAAAAGTCGAAGACTTTTAATTTGGGAAAATTTATTTTCCGATTGTTATAGAATATAGCTTAGGAAAACTTGTTTTCCGTTCTCTCGAAGGTGCAGACGGAATAACTTAGGAAAACTTGTTTATTGCCAAAGGCAATTTAGAAGAATTCATTCTTCGTTCCCGTTTCTTAAACTTTTCTGAAGTTTTGGATTATATACTTGAAAATTCCTATTTGATAGTTTTTATAGCTGTAATAATCCTTTATTGTAATATCCTTTATCAAAGATTAATATGTCGCTGTTTCTTATAATTCTCCTTGTTTTCAGTTTTTTTAAAATTTCATCGAAAAGTTTAGAATCATTAGGTGTGCCAGAATGGATTAAAATCATGACAGGCATTGCAAAAGTGTATTCCACGACAATAATAGCCTTAAATCCGATATAATAAACATTTATAGGTTGCAAAATACTTCACTTCAAATTTAAAGTTTTTAAGTATTCTTCTGCCTTCTTCTTAGATTTTATAATTGAAATCTAAGTCTACTGGAATTGTATCCACCACATAAGTCATTTATTTTCGTCTTTTATAAGTTTTAAAGCATGTTTAAGATTCATATTTGATACCTTTTAAAAAGGATACTAATATTATCATTAAAAGCAGATGGAAAAGGTTTAAATTTAACAGCAACAAATAATGTTATTCACTGTGATTTATGGTGGAATCCTGCAGTAGAAAGCCAAGAAATTGATAGAGCATATAGGATTGATTAGGAAGAAAATGTAATGTATAGACTAATCAATACAGGAACATTTGAAGAAAGAATAGATGATATGATACAAAGCAAAAAGGAATTAACAGATTTAACAGTAGGAGAAGGTGAAAACTTCATAACAGAACTTACTAACACAAAAATAAACTTGCTCAATTGTACTGATTGTTAAAGTCTTACCAAATCTTCTAGGACGAGATAAAAAATATTTATTGACAGAATCTGTGATTAGATTATAAATATTTCCTGTTTTATCAACATAAACACAGTTTTTCCTACGAAGCTCACAAAAATCATCAATGTTTAATGGTAAATATTTCATGATAAAAACTCCTGAGAAATTAATATCTAAGTGTTTGAATATATATTTTTTGAAAAATAAACATCAATGTTCTAAATAATAGTACTGTTGATTCTGTTTTTGCTGTCTATCTAAATAGCTATTGAATTTGTTTACTCTAGGTCTTTTAGTTTCCTTATCCCTTCTAAATGTTATTTTTAAATCCTTCAAGAATCTATTCATAGAAGTTTTAAGATCTGTTGGCTTTGTAGCTATTCCTTTTAAACCAGGTGTTCCATAAAATACCATAGCTCTATTAGTTACATAATCAATAAATACTATATCATGGTCAATGATTAAGGCTGTAGCATTGTTGCGTTCAACGATTTTTTTTATAATTTTCCCAACAGTTAATCTTTGTTCAACATCTAAAAATGCTGTTGGTTCATCAAACACATATAATTCTCCATTTTGTGATAAGCTAACAGCTATTGCAAGTCGTTGTAGTTCTCCACCACTTAACTCATCAAGATTCTTATCTAAAATATCTTCTATTGAAAGCGGTCTACCAATTTCACTCATAAAAATATTTGTATCATACTTAGGTGCATTCATATATAAGAAATCTTCAACCCTTCCATTAAAATCATAACTTAGATATTGTGGTTTATAAACTATTTCAAGCTTTTTTTCGACTCTGCCACTATCTTCCTTTTCAACTTTAGAGATTACTTTTGCAAAAGTTGTTTTTCCAATACCATTTGAACCAAAAGCAGTTACAATTTCATCATGATAAAGTTCTCCACCCTTAACAAATAGTGCGAATCCTTCATAATTCTTTTTAATATCACTATATGAGGTTAATATTTCTCCTTCATCAGATGTTTTAGGGACATGTACTTTAAATTCAATAGCCTGTTTTCTAATTCTAACATTTTCCTCTTTTAAGAATCCGTTTATGTAAGCATTTATCCCAACTCTAACACCTTTCATCTGAGATACAACTCCATAAGCACCAGGTTTACCATATATTATATGGACATGATCAGAAATAGCATCTAAGGTTGCTAAATCGTGTTCTATAACCATCACAGATTTTCCCTCTTCTGCAAGTGATCTAATTACTTTAACTATGTTTAAACGTTGACTAACATCTAACCAAGAACTTGGTTCATCAAAGTAGTAAAAATCACCATCTCTAAGTACTGATGCTCCAATAGCTACTCTTTGAAGTTCTCCCCCACTAAGGTTTCCAATGTCTCGATTTAAAACATTTTCCAATTGAAGATCTTCAACAACATCATCAAATTTATTCACTTCATCTACACTTTTCAGTAATTGACTGATATTTCCTTTTACAAATTTAGATAGCTGATCCACCATTTGTGGTTTGTGAATTACTTTTATTTCTGATTTTAGAAGATTTTTAAAATATTTTTGTAGTTGTGTGCCTTTGTAGTAATCAATAATCTCCTCCCAGCTGTTTTGTTGTCTTTCCCAATCACCTAAGTTTGGGATAAGTTCACCAGAAAGTATCCTCATAATTGTTGATTTTCCAATACCATTTTGACCAAGAATTCCAACTACATAGCCTTCATTTACATTCGGCAATCCAAAGAGCTCGAATTTATTCTGTCCATACCTATGTATAGGATTATCTAATGCTTCTGGAAGATTTATAATGTTAATAGCTTTGAAAGGACACCTATTAGTGCAGATACCACATCCAGTACATAGTTCTTCAGATATTAATGGCTTTTTATTTTTTTCATTGATGACGATTGTGTCTTCGTCCATTCTAACTCCAGGACAATATTCAATACAAACATACTTACATTTTTTAGGTTGACACCTATCTTCATCTAATATTGCAATTCTGGTCATCTATTCACCTATGTTGTTACTGATAATTTCAAGTGAGTTATTGAAACTTATCTATGCTAAATCATCATATCGATAAAATCTATTTATAATCATCTTATTTTCTTTAAACCCCCATGAATCTTTTATTTCATGAAGTAACCATATTTGAAAATTCTAAAAGTCAATTAGAATCATGGTTTTTACTTTGTTAATGGGTGTTTTGATAATCTTTCAAGATCAAAAATATCTCTATTTAAAAATATGTTTTGGGAAAATTTTCCATCTTCAGATTTGAATCGTTTATAACACAGATATAAATTTTAGGACATTGATAAAGTAAAGAGAATAACTCATCTTTATTTTCTCATTTGCTACTTTTTGAAGTTCATTTATATCCAGTTTCTGTAAAAATAAAATGATCAAACAAATATTACTCATCTTCGACAAAGTTTTTAAAAAGACAGGAAAATCAAAACTTTTCATGAAAAACTACTAATTTTTCTTCTTTAAAATCTGATTTTTTATATATTTAATAATTCAATCTATTCACTACCATACAACTCTTTAAATTCTTTATCAGTAAAATCATCTGTCATTTGAGCTATATAATTTCCATCAAATAACTCTTTAATATTTAAATTGAATCTATTCTCTTAATCCATCGTCTAAATCATGATGCTTTTGTGCAATTTCGTCACTTATGGAAACTATTTGACCCTCAAGTGGTACTGAATCCTTAAACTTCAATGATTCTTCCAATTCATTGAAATTATTTTTTAAGAATCTTTTCAATTTTTCACATCTCTCTTTTCACTTCCAATATTCGTATGCTTAAGTATGCCTTCTAACACTTACCAAATTTGTCTTTTTATCTTTCCAAAAAGATCATCTTCTCATTTCATTATACTATCCAATACTTTTTTATCCAATACTTTTTCACCAAATGACCAAAAGGAGTATGCCCAATATCATGTTCTAATAATAGTTTCAGATAACTCTTCATTTAATGACAAGCTTTTTGCAATTGTTCTTGATATTTGAGCAACTTGTAGTGTATGACTTAATATCGTCCTAAAATGATCACTCTGTTTATTAGAATAAACCTAAGTTTTGTCTTGTAGACATCTGAAAGGTTTTGAATATATATTATTCTATCTCTGTCTATCTTATTCTATCTCTGTCTATCTTATTCTACCTCTGTCTATCTTATTCTACCTCTGTCTATCTTATTCTATCTCTGTCTATCGAAATTTCATCTATTTCAATATATTTAATTAATAATCAAGTATTAATTAGTATTATTTAAAAATAAATATTTTCATAATGTTAAATTTGAAAATGAAAAATTATCTGTCCTGATTTTGTTTTAGTTGAAATATTCCAAGTGGATAAGAATTACTCATAGGATTTAATTTTTTCACTTTTTCTAGCAAATACTTACTTTTAATAAAGTTATTAAAATAGGGATCTTCTTGTTTGTAGTCTGTCATATAAAAAACCCATATTTTATTAGTTTTAATATTTTTTTCAATTTCAATTGGTATTGAAGCATTATTTTTGTCATATTTGATAATATTATTCTTTTTTAGATAAAATTTTGCAATTCCATCACTACCTAATGTTATAATGGTGTCATTTTCATCTATTTTTGTTAAACATTCTTCAAAATCTAAATAAGATGTTTTCAAAATATTTTGAGAGTTTACAAATGAAACTGTGTTCGTCATGCCCATGATAATGATAATTATCAGAATTGGAACATGAATTATCTTATATGACTTATTTTTACTTACTGTAGTTAGCATGGTAGAAAATGATAACCATAAACAACCTAAAAAAAATACAATATATCTCCTAAAAAACATTGGCTTAACTAAATATGAGAATATCGCTACAAATAGCATTGATGCTATTAAAACAAAGATTCCCCCCCACTATTGCTGTTTTTCTTTCATCTTTTTTGTAGTATAATAAACAAACATAAGACATTAATAATAATAAACAGAAAAAGAAGAGTATTCCTCCTAAATCACTAAATCCATCCATATCAACAATATTATTGGGAGAAAATAATACAAATAATATCTCAATTACAGATTGAAAACCAGGTTTAATCCACCATCCATTTCCATTAGCATAACTACTATAATTAATAAACATATAAATCCAAGGCAAATACAAGAATATTGAGAACATAATGCTTAACATTAATTTTTTAACATGAACTCTTTTTTTCATGATTGTATAAGATATTAATAAAAAGTATATCATCATCGTCCCAATTGTCGCATAGTAATGAGTATAAGCTGCCATTAAACTAACTAAAGTAAAAATAATCCAATTTTTGTTATTGTTTGGATTTTTAGTAATTATGTAAGCATAGTATAAACTAAGAGTTAGGAATAGTATTGCCCAAGAATACATACGAACTTCAACACTATAAAGCATCATTTTGGGCATTGTAACAATACAAAAAGTAAAAATTCCACAAGTCAACCATCCAAATTCTTTTTTCACTTTTGTAAAACCGAAATATATTAAACAAATTAAAGGAACAACTGATATTAATTTAGCTATATAAACATTAAAACTATAAGAGATATTAAATGGACTGGAAAAAATTGAAAGAAGACTAAAAACCATTTTTACAAAAATATAATATAAAGGTGGATGAACATCATAAGCAGTAGCAATCAACATGTTTTTAAAAGAATATGTTATGATATTGAGTGTAAATATTTCATCAACCCATAGACATGGATTTAATCCAAAAATTAACATAATAAAGAATAATATTAGTGCTGAACCAAATAATGAAATACCTATAATTCGTTTCCAATCAATATTATTATTTTGAGACTTTTCAACCACTATATTTTTCTTTTTTTTCATATTTCCCCCATGAATTCTCCTCTTGAATATTAATACATTGATCAAGGTGTCTGATCATTCTGAAAAATCGATGGCTTATTTGAAGGTATTTATCAATAAAAAAGAATCAATCATGACACTCAACTAAAAGTACAAGTTAAATAATGATATTTACTAATTTAGGATCTTTAACATCGAAAGATTTAAATACTAT
>JAISZW010000079.1 GCA_031284445.1 Candidatus Methanovirga basalitermitum
GGATGATCTTCCGAATATAAATGAATTAATATTTGATTTTGAAGGATTAAATTACATTTCTAGTTCAGGGCTTAGAATTATTCTTTCAACTCAAAAGATCATGAATAAACAAGGTAAAATGACACTTAAAAATGTGAATGATTTTGTAATGGAAGTTTTTGATGCTACTAGTTTTACTGATATTTTAAATATAGAATAAAGAAAATTTAATTAAATAAAAACAAATGAAAATAAAATGAAAAATTCTGGGACTGTCAAAAACTTGGGGGCTAAATTTTGATGAAATTTCTACGATCCCAAATTTCAATTCTAAGGTCTATTCTCGATTTTACACCATTTTTAGTTTTCATAATTCTTTTAACACTCTTAGGAAGAGTTCTTTTAAAGAAATTTTCAAGTTTATTCGATGTATATTCAATATTATCATTATCTAAGAAACCAAAGAAAGTTTTAAAGCAAGGCATGAAAGAATCTAAAATAATGGATCGAATCACTTCTGAAAACTCTTTAGCTTTAATTAAAATCTTATCAAATTTACTTTTAGAAGATTTAAAATCTTTACTATCAAATAAACTAAATAGTTCTAGTTTTTCTTCCCTTATTTTTATTTATTTCATCATCTGATAATTTATTTTCTTTGATATACTTTTTGACGATTTTATTTATATTTTTAAAAGCATGAAAACAAACACCATTGATGTTTAAATCCTAATTTTTCAATTATAGGTTTATATTTGTCATCTAAATCAGTTGTTATAAGCTATTTTTCTCTTTGTTTATAGTATTTTTATCTAAAAACTCTTTTATATTCTTTGAATTCTCTTTAGAGTATATATCATCTGCAACAACTGTATTTTGTTTGCTGTCGAATAAAGTGAAACGATAATTCCATTTTCCTTGGATTTCAACCCACTCCACATCAAAGATATAATAACCAGAATAACGGTTGTCCAATGCTTTATTTTGAGTATTAGGGTTTAATATCCAATTTTCAATAGTCTGTTGAGAAATATTAACTCCAGTATCTTTTTTAACTCGATAAGCAACGTTTCGAACTGAACCAAAGAATAATCCAACTAATTCAAGAGATTTTCTCTTAAATTCATGTGTATAATTACTATAGGGTTCTATTTTTTTCATGATTTTGCAAGCTTTTGCAGAATCATGAAAAAAATAGAACCCTAAAATATTATTATAAAAAATAAGATATATAAATAAAGAGATGTGATTAATAGTTTTAATCTTAGGGGAAATATATCTAAATATAAAACCAGAGAAAATACAACAGATAAACTATAAAATTCAAATAAAATAGTAAAGTAGTAATGAATAGGAGGATAATACAATGCAAAATAAAGATAAAGAGATAAAAAAATTGATAAAATATTACCCTATCACACATAATCAGCTTGGAATGTATTATGATATTTTAGAAAATCCTTATTCAACAGTTTATAATGTCCTTTTAGTAGTTCATTTCAAAGAAAACATAGATGTTGAAAAGTTAAAAGACTCGATAATAAAAACTATTGATGCTCATCCATATTTAAACACAAGATTTGTTAATATTGATTCTAATATCTATCAAAAAGAATTTAAACCAAGAAATATTGAAATTCCTATTAAAAATGAAAAATTCACAGATGATGCTTTAAAAACTTTTTATAAATCATTTGATCTGTTTAATGATACTCTTTACAGGTTTGAAATATACAATAATGAAAAAGAAGGAAAAAAAGAAGTTCATTTACTCGTTGATATTAATCACATGATATTTGATGGACATTCTTTAAATTTATTTATAGATGACTTATTAAAAGCATATTCTGGTGAAAAATTAGACCTTGAAAAGTTTACTGCTTATGATTATGCATTAGATGAAATAAAAAGTGAGAATTCTGAAAAATATAATAATTCCTATGAATATTACAAAAATAAATTTCTTACTTTTGAAGGACAAACAAAAATTCCTTATGATTTAAAAAATCCCTCTAACTTAAATATAGATAATCAAAATAAAGACTCAGATAATGAAAATGTTTATGGAAATGAAAAGAATGAAATTTCAAAAGTTAATAAAGAATTGATTGATACTTTTTGTAGAGAAATTAATATACGACCAAGTGGATTTTTTTTAGCTGTTTTGAACTTAGCTATAAATAAATTTACATATGACAAGAGTTCAATGATTGCAGCTATATCTAACAATAGGCTAAACAAGAAATATAAAAAAACTATTGCAATGATGGTCAATACATTACCTTTAATTTTGAAGACTAATAGTGATTTGACTGTTGAAGAATATCTTTCAAAGGTTTGGGCAGATTTTTTAGAAATCTTGAATCATCAAGAGTATCCATTATCTAAAATCGTGGATGAATTTAAAGTCAGACCAGAAATATGTTATTCTTACAGAGATAAGCTTATAAAAGAACATGATTCAATTTCAATTGATTTAATAGAATCTGACACCGCTAAATTTCCCATATCCTTAGATGTCTATAGTGAAAATAATGGTTTTATCCTTGATTTAAAATATGATTGTTTTTTATATAGTAAAGATTTAATGAAATCATTTATACAGTCACTTAAGTCAATTATACTTGATATTGTTAAAGATAAAAGAAAACTTATTAAAAATGTTTCAATAGTTCCTAATAATGTGAATTTTGAGTTTGAGAATATTGGAAATGATTTACCTGCTGATTTATTTAGAAAACAAGTGAAAAATAATCCTAATAAAATAGCTTTAATATGCAATGATGAAAAATTCACTTATAAAGATTTAGATGAAAGATCAGATATAATAGCTAACAATCTTATCCAAAATGGCTTGAATATTGAAGATAGAATAGTAATAGCTTTAAAACGTGATGTTAATTTAATTGCAACTATTTTAGCTTCTATCAAATCTGGTGCATGTTTTATACCTGTTGATCCAAATTATCCTGTAGAACGTATAAATTACATTTTAAATGATAGTAAGTCTAAATTTATTATAACTGATTATAGTTCTCCTTCTCTTGAAAATATATTATATAATATCAATAATACTAATACCAATAGTGATATTAATACTAAAAATAATACTAATAATAATATTAATAATAACAACACCAATTTTTCTGAATGGGTTAATATAGAAGATCTACTTAAAAATGATAATAATGAAAATAATAACCATAATCTTCTTAATTTACCTTCCATTAAAATAAAGAAGGACAATTTAATTTACATGATTTATACATCAGGATCTACTGGAAATCCAAAAGGAGCTATGATTACTCATGAGAATATCGTTAATTATGTTAATACTGATTATGATTCAAATATTGAAGCAATAGCTATTAAAGATAGTTCTATAATTTTAGCAACAACCACAGTCTCTTTTGATCCATTTTATCAAGAAATATTTACTCCACTTTTCAATGGATTAACTTGTGTTTTAGCAGATGATAAAGAGGCAAAAGATCCATTGAAGTTAATAAAACTTTATAAAAAAACTAAATTCAAGTCTTTCACTACTACTCCTTCAATATTATTACAGTTTTTAAGTGTGGACACATTTGACGAAGTTTTAAAAAATATAGATTTAATAATTATTGGTGGAGAAGCTTTTCCTCCAATTTTATGGGATAAACTAAAAAAATATCCTAATCTTAATATTTATAACTCTTATGGCCCAACAGAAACAACAATATCCTGTAATTCTAAATTACTCTCTGATGAAGACAGCTCTATTAAAATTGGAAAACCTTTACTTAATGTTGTAGATGAAATAATAGATATGGATAACAATATATTACCTAATGGTGCAATCGGAGAATTATTAATTGGAGGATATTGTGTTGGTCAAGGATATTGGAAAAGAGATAATATAACACAAGAAAAATTCATTGAGATTAATGGACATAAACTTTTCAAATCTGGAGATTTAGCTACTCACCAATCAAATTGTGACTATAAAATTATTGGTAGGATAGATAATCAGGTCAAGCTTAGAGGGCAGCGTATTGAAACAGAAGAAATAGAAAAAGTAATTAATCTAAATAGTTCTGTAAAACAATCTTTTGTAAAAATTGCTAAAATTGAGGAAAATGATTATTTAGTTGCTTACACCATTTTTACAAAAGAAAATAAGGAAGAAAATAGCCAAAATTTTGAAATCAATCAAGAGATAGATTTAAAAATAAATTTAAAAGAAGAAATAAGTAAAAAGCTACCAGAGTATATGGTTCCTAAAGTGTTTATTGAAATTGATGAATTCCTTTATCTACCAAGTGGTAAGATTGACACTAATTCATTACCCCTCCCAAATATTGAGGATTTTTTAATTGAAGAGATTATTAAACCAAAAACTGAAAATGAAAAAAAGTTATATGATATTATAGCTGAAACTTTAAAGCATAAAAATTTTGGTATTACTACAAATTTATTGTCTGCAGGATTCACCTCTTTATCAATTATCAATCTTTTAACTAAGATAGCTAAAGAATTTTCAGTTGATTTAGAGCTAACAAAAATTTTAAAAAATGCAACAATTGAAAAAATAGCTACATTAATTGATAATAATAAAATTGATTCAGAAATTGAAGTAAAAAAAGAAGAAATTAGTACTGATCAACAGCCTGTAAAAAGTAAAATAGACGATGGTTTTTATCCATTATGTGAAAATCAATTAGGAATCTTTTATGAATTATTAGATAAACCTAATAGTACTGTTTATAACATACCTTCTGTAGTAAATTTCAAAGAAGATATTGATACAGATAAACTAAATTCCACTATTATTAAAACAATAAACGCTCATCAATATCTAAATACTAGATTAGTGAAAAAAAATGGTGAAATTTATCAGAAAAACTTCCCTAATGACTTTAAAGAAGAAAATAGTATAAAAATATTTAATAAGCCTTTAATTAATGAAATTAAAAAAGATTTTGTGAAACCTTTTGATTTATTTAATGAATATTTATATCGTTTTGCTATTTATAGAAACAACAATAATACCTATTTACTTACAGATTTTAATCATATAATTTTTGATGGTATGTCTTACAACATATTCTTTAGAGACCTGTTTATTAATTACAATAATCTTATTGATTCAAATACTAGCTACAAAAAAATTATCATAGATCATAAAAACATAAATAACAATACAATTGTCGAGAAAGAGGAATTTACTGGTTATGATTTAGCTATTGAAGAAGAAAAATTGAAAAATAGTGAAAAATATAAAGTTGCTGAAAAATTCTTTAAAGATAAAATAGAGTCATTTGAAGGAGTTAATGAAATTAACCCTCAATTTATACCAAATAAAGACTCTAAAAACCATTTTAATCATTCAAATCTTACTAATTCTACTAATTTTACTAATTCAATTAATTCTTCTAATCCTAATAATTCTTCTAATCCTAATAATTTTCCTATTTATTCTAATCCTATTAATTCTATTAATTCTTCTAAATCTTCTGATGGGATTGATTTAACTGATAATCCTTCTGAAGCAAATCAATATATTAATATAAGTAAAAAAAAGATTTTAAAATTATCTAAAAAGTTAAAAATAACCCCAAATATAATATTTTTAGCAGCTAGTAATTTAACAATCAATAAATTTGTTTATAACCATGATACACTAATTGCTACAATTTCTAATGGTAGAAATTCTGTTAAATACATGAATACTATTGCTATGATGGTAAAAACATTCATTTTAACATTAAATACTAATAGTAATTTAAATATATCTCAGTATCTTTCAGATATCAATGAAACATATTTAAATACTCTTGAACATGATTTTTATCCAATATCTACTATTGTTGAAAAATATGATGTCAAACCAGACATATTTTATGTATATCAAGGAGATATTGATGAAACATATGAAAATGTTTCATTTGAAGATTTAGAAATTGATTCAGCGAAATTCAAATTTTCAATAAATATTTTTGAAGAGAAGGAAAACTTTAAAGTTAACATAGGATATTATGAGAAATTATATTCTGAAAAGTATATTAAAACTTTTTTAAATAGTCTTAATATTATTATAGATGAATTTATTCAAAATCAAAAGAAACTTATTAAAGATATAAGTATTTCCAAATCAGCTGAAGAGCTTAGTAATAATTACAAAGCAGAACCAGTTCAACAAGAATTTTTAAACAAAATTTTTGAAGAAACTGTAATTGAAAATACGGACAAAATAGCATTAATAGCTGAAGACGGAGAATTAACTTATGATGAATTAAATAAAAAAGCTAATAAGATAGCTAATGCCTTCATAAAGAGAGGTGTAAATGTAGAAGATAAAATAATGTTCATGTTAAAAAGAGATAGTAATCTTATCTCTACAATCCTTGGAATAGTTAAGGCAGGATGTACATTTGTACCAATCGATCCAGAATATCCAATAGATAGAATAAAACATGTAATGTCTGATAGTGAATCCAAATTTATAATAACTAACTTTAATCCAGATAAATCAGATTTAAATAACTTAAATAAATTAAATAACTTAAATAATAACCCAAATAAAAAAAATAAATTAAATAAACCAAATAAATTAGACAAACTGGGAAATTTAGAAAATAGGCTATATGTAGAGGATTTATTAAAAGAAAAAGATGAATCAAATCCTAATCCTAAACTAACTCCAGATAATTCAGCTTACATCATTTATACTTCTGGTTCAACAGGTAAACCTAAAGGCGTGGTTTTAACCCATAGCAACATATCTAACTATGTTAATCCTTCTAAAAAAAATGTTTTAGCTTATGCTTTAGAGAAAAAAGCAAATAGATTATTGACCATGACTACTGTGGCATTTGATCTATTTTTACATGATATTTTCCTTACACTAATGAATGGATTAGCTGTAGTTTTTTCAAATGAAGAAAGTTCAAAAGATCTACTGAAAATTTTTAAACTATTTAAAACAAGTAAAGTTGATGTTTTTTCTACAACTCCCTCAAGAATAAGACAATATTTAGAATTTAAAGAATTTGAAAAGGTATTGAAAAATTGTAAAATTTTAAGTATTGGTGGAGAAAAATATCCTCTGAAGCTTCATAAAAACATTGAAAAAGCTACAGATGCAGAAATATATAATGTCTATGGACCAACAGAAACAACCATATCATCTAATACAAAACATATCGTTGATGATTATATAACTGTAGGGAAACCTTTACTTAATGTAGTTGAAATGGTTGCAGATATTGATGGAAATCCATTACCTCAAGGAATAATGGGAGAATTGTATATCGGAGGAACTGGTGTTTCTAAAGGATATTTTAATAGAGAAAAGCTTACTAAAGAACGATTTATTAATATTGGTGGTGTAAACTATTATAAATCTGGAGATTTTGCTATTGAAGATGAGAATGGAGAGTACATTATAATAGGGAGAATGGATAATCAGATAAAGCTTAGAGGACTTAGAATCGAAATTGGTGAAATTGAAAATAATATAAGTAATTATTCTAGTATAAAAGAAGCAATTGTTTTAATAAAAAAAGTTAAATCTAGTGAACATTTATGTGCATACTTTAGATGTGATGAAATTATCGATATTGATGATTTAAAATCTAAACTAAAAGAAAAGTTAGTCCCATACATGATTCCCTCTTATTTTATCCAATTGAAAAAATTCCCTATGACTCCCAATGGAAAAACAGATGTGAAAAAATTACCAGAACCTGATGAAGTAGTTTATGATGAAATTAATAAAAATATAAGTCAAAAAGATGAAATAATTGATAACTCTCCCAGTAATATAGTTGAAAAAGACATTTTAGATATTGTTACTGATATATTAGGATATGATAGTTTCAGAGTTGATGCAGATTTATTTGAAATAGGTTTTACATCACTTTCTATCCTTAGATTAATGGTTAAAATTTCAGAAAGATTCAATATAGAACTTACTTTAGATAGCATAATAGAAAATGGAACCATAAAAAATATAGCTAACCATATTATTAATACAAAATTTTCAAATTTCACTAAAAATAATATAATAAATGAAACAATAGATGCAGAAGAAAAAAATAACCTAACATTAAATTCTCCTGAAGAAAAGATAAATGAAGCTATTGAATATAATATTCAAGATGAAAAAGATGATTTAAAGATAGATGATTTAGACTATTTAAAAGAAGATATAGTTATTAACTATGATGCTGATCAATTATATCCTTTAACTCAAAATCAACTTGGAATATACTTAGATTGTGTGAAGAATCCAGCTAAATTAATATACAATATACCCTTTGCAATATCTTTTGATAAAAAAATTAATGTAGATAAATTAATTGAATCTGTGAATAAAGCTATTAATAATCATCCATATATATTAACAAAATTGATTGAAGAAAAAGGACAAATTTATCAACTTAAAAATGATTTAACTAAAGATAATAACATTAGTAATAAAATTAATAATAAAAGTAATAAAAATAAGCTAATTAAAAATGAATTAAATGAATCATGCATAGATATACCTGTTTTTAAAGATAAATTGACTGAAAAAATTAAAAAAGATTTTGTTAAGCCTTTCAAACTACTAAATAATCATTTATTCAGATTTGAAATATATCAAGATGAAGAAAATGTAACTCTCTTAGTTGATTTTCACCATATCATTAGTGATGGTTATTCATTGAATTTATTTTTCCATGATATTAAAAAAGCTTATTGTGATGAACAATTATCTGTTGAAAAATATAGTGGATTTGATTTATCATTAAAAGAAAAAGAATTTGAAAAGAAAAAACAGTATAAAGAAGCTGAATTATACTACAAAAACAAATTAAAAGATTTTGATGGAGAACAAGTAATAAGTCCTGATAAAAATTATGATGAATCAACTGGAGAAGTTATGTATTCATCCATATCTACTTCTAAAGCTAAAATTGATGAATATTGTAAGACTAATCATTTAAGTCAAAACACATTATTTTTATCAGCAACAATATTAACTTTAAGTAAATTCACATTTAATAAAAATATTTTATTATTCGCTCTATTTAATGGTAGAGATGATATAAATTATTCTAATACATTTGGAATGATGGTTAAAACTATTCCAATAATAACTAAAATAAATAGTGAAAAACCCATCCATGAATATCTAAAAGATGTTGGAGAAAGCTATCTTAACTTAATTAAATATAACTCATATCCATCAACCAAACTTATGGAAGAGTATGATATAAAACCAGAATTTATATATTCTTATCAAGGTCAAATGTTTGATGATTTAGAAATTGAAGGCAATGAACTTAAGCTTGAATCATTAGACTTAGATTCAACAAAATCTAAATTAGGTATTCAAGTAGAAGAAACTCCAAATGAATTTATAATTTCTACAGAGTATAATAATGCCTTATATAGTGAATATTTAATTAACTTATTCTTAAAAAGTGTAAAATCTATACTACAACAAATTATAAATGTTAAAAAAGTCAATGATACAGAAATTAACGACATGTACCCAATTAACGATATGTCTTCAATTAAAGAAGTATCTTCAAATAATGATATGTCTTCGATTAATGATATATCTCTGATTAAAGACATATCCCTTATATCTAAAGAAGAATTAGAATTAATTGACAAAAAAACTCATTTAAATCCAATTAAGGAGCAAATATTGAATAAAGTTTTTGAAAAACAGGTAGAAAAAAATAAGGACAAAATAGCTTTAATAGCTGAGGATGGAGAATTAACTTATGATGAGTTAAATAAAAAAGCTAATAAGATAGCTAATGCCCTCATAAAGAAAGGAGTAAATGTAGAAGATAAAATAATGCTCATGGTTAAAAGAGACAGTAATTTAATAGCTTCTATTTTGGGAATAATTAAGGCAGGATGTGTTTATATCCCTATAGACCCAGAATATCCTGCAGATCGGATAGCTTATGTTATGGAAGATAGTGAAGCTAAATTTATTATAACAGATAAGGATTTAGATAATAAAATAACTGTTGATGAGCTTTTAGTAGAATCTAATGATCAAAACCCTAATGTAACCATTAGTCCTAAGAATTTAGCTTACATCATTTATACCTCTGGTTCTACTGGAAAACCTAAAGGTGTTATGATTACTCATGAAGGAATAACTAATTTGATTTATCCTGCAAAAGAAAATATTTTCACATTTGATTTAGTTACAAAAGCAAGTAAATTATTATCAGCAATTACTGTTGCATTTGATCCTTCTTTAGATGATTATTTCAATGTTCTTATGAATGGATTAACACTTATATTTGCAAATGATGAAGAATCTAAAGATCCTATTGCACTTTCTAAATTATTTGCTAAAACACAACCAGATGCATTTAGTTTGACTCCTGCAAGATTAATGCAATATTTAGAATTTAAAGGAATTCAAGAAGGATTAAAAAATTGTAAAGTATTAATAGTTGGAGGGGAACCATATAGCTTCAAACTACACAAAACAATAAGAAAATATAGTGATACTGCTGTTTTCAACGGATATGGTCCAACAGAAATTACAATAGCTTGTAATGGTAAAAAAATGGGGGATGATGATAATATAATAACTGTAGGTAAGCCACTACTAAATGTGAAAGAATTAATTCTTGATATAGACAACAAACCCCTGCCTCAAGGAATCGTAGGCGAATTAGCTGTTGGAGGTCTTGGAGTTTCTAAAGGTTATTTAAATAGAGAAGAACTTAATAAAGAAAAATTTGTGAAAATAGGAGAAGATGTTTATTATAAAACTGGAGACTTTGCCAAATATGATAAAAATGGAGAATATTCTATTCTTGGAAGAATAGATAATCAAATAAAACTCAGAGGTCTTAGAATAGAAATTGGTGAAATTGAAAGTAAAATAAATGAATATATTGATGTTAAATCCTCATTAGTAGTTATAAAAACTATTAATTCTCAAGACCACTTGTGTGCTTATATTAAAGGCAATAAAGATATTGATATTGATGATTTAAAGCTTGAAATATCTCAACATTTAGTCCCATACATGATTCCAAGTATTTTTATCCAAATAGATGAATTTCCACAAAGTCCAAATGGGAAAATTGATATGAAAGCTCTTCCAGATCTTGAGTTACCTATAAGTAATAATTATGTTGCTCCTGCGAATGATGATGAAAAGGCTTTCATTGAAATATTCGAAAACGTTCTTAAAGCAGACAATATTAGTTCTAATGATAATTTCTTTATGTTAGGTGGAACTTCTCTTTTAGCTACTAAAGTAGTTGTAGAAGGAGTTAAAAAAGGTTATACTATTTCTTATGAGGATGTTTTTAAACATCAAACTCCTCAAAAAATAGCTGATGCTTTATCTAATCGTGAAATTAATAATTTTAAAGTAAATAATGCTGAAATGGGTAATAGTAAAGTAAATAATATTGAAATAAATAACACTAAAATAATTTCTGCAAACAATGAAGATCCTTTTGATAGCAATGATAAGTTTAGAGACACTTTAAAACTAAAAAACCTTGAAAATTTCGATAATAAAAAAATAAAAAAGTTAGGTAATGTATTATTAACTGGAACTACAGGATTTTTAGGAATTCACATTTTACAAGAATTTTTAGAAAATGAAACTGGAGACATATATTGTCTATTACGTAAAGGTAGAACAGATGTAGAAAAAAGATTGAAAAGTTTACTCTTCTATTATTTCAGTAACAATTATGAAGAGCTATTTAATAAAAGAATTCATCTAATAGATGGAGATGTAACAGATAAAAATGATTTTGATAAATGCTTAGAATATCCGGTTGATACAGTTATAAATGCTGCTGCTAATGTAAAACATTTCTCTCATGTAAGTGATATTGAAGATGTGAATATTGGTGGAGTAATTAATTCAGTAAATTTTTGTAAAGAAAAAGGTTCAAAGCTAATTCATGTTTCAACAGTTAGTATAGCAGGAATGAGTATAGATAACATTCCATCAACTGATATTAAATTTGATGAAAGTATGTTATACATAAATCAAAACTTAAATAATAAATATATTAACAGTAAATTTAAAGGTGAAGAAATTATTTTAGAATCGATTGTGAATAGAGAAATTGATGCTAAAATAATGAGAGTTGGAAATTTAATGGCAAGATATAAAGATAGTGAATTCCAGATTAACTTTAATACAAACTCATTTATAAATCAATTAAAATCTTATTATGTTGTAGGAAGTATTCCATACAAAATGATGAATGAACCAGTAGAATTTAGTCCTATAGATAGTACTGCCAAAGCAATATTATTACTTTCTAAAACTTCTAATGAATATGTGGTTTTCCATCCATATAATAATCATAGTGTTACAATGGCAGATATCGTGAATGTTATGAAAAAATTAGAGCTGAATATTGAAGGATCTTCTCTTGAAAACTTTAATGTTGATTTATTGGATACAATGAAAGATGAAAAGAAGATTACTAAAATATCAGGTATGGTTTCATTGTTAAATATGAAAGAAATCCCAATTTCATCAATCAATGAATATACAATTGAAATTTTATATCGTTTAGGATTTAACTGGAATATAGTTACAGAGGACTATTTAAACATTTTTATAAAGTATCTCAAAGATTTAAACTTTTTTGAATGAATAATCTTTTTAAACGAATGACTGAATGAAAACCCTTTTTGAATAAATGATTTAATATCATATAATTAAAAACTTAAAAGAGTGCCTAAAAGAATGGGATAAAAGTATGTTTAAAAGGAATTTTGAATTAACCTATGCAAAATACAGAGAATTTTTTCTACCAACCCTGCTTATAACTGCTTCTATAAACATTACTTCAGTTATTGATAGTATCATTATAGGAAATCTTATAGGACCTGAAACACTTGCAGCTACTGTTTTATGTGTACCCATAATGACTATTATTACATGTATTGAGATGATTTTAGGATTTGGTGGATCTACGGTAGCTACAATAGCTAAAGCAGAGCATAAATTTTTAAAAACAAAACAAGTATTTACAACATCTATTTTAGTATTACTTATAGTAGGAATATTAATGGCCATTTTCGGAACTGTATTTTTAGGTGATATTTCCAATATTCTATCACAAGGGAATCAACGATTATTTCAGTTAGTAAATGATTATTTAGGTTTCATATTTATAGGAACACCTTTAATGCTCTTATCATTAGGATTTAGTTATTTTATCCGTGCTGAAGGAAAACCTAATTTAGCTACAATGGTTTTTATAGTTGCAAATGTAGTAAATGTCATAATGGATGTTGTTTTTATAAAATATGTCAATATGGGAATTATGGGAGGTAGCTTAGCTACTCTTGTAGGATACTGCTTTGGAATGGTCTTAATAATAAGATATTTAATTTCAAAAGATAGGATTACACAGTTCACAAATAAAATAGGAAATATATTTAAAACATTGAAGTCAATTTTTGTATTAGGACTTTCTCCTGCATCTGGACAAATATTCATGTTTTTAAAAATATTAATCATCAACTCCCTTGTAATAATAACCATAGGCAGTTCTGGTGCTGTTGCAATGGCAACCTGTTTTGATGTTCTTTTAATTGTATCAATATTAGTAGCTGGAGTTTGTGAAACATTTTCTCCAATTGTAGCTGTTCTTTATGCTGAAAAAGATAATAATGCAGTAAAATTCGTCATGAAACACTCTTTTAAAATAGCTATTATCATTAGTATACTTATTACAATATCTATAATCATTTTACCTAATGTAATAGTCCAGATATATGGAATTACAGGTTCTGAAAATATTAATGCAACAATTGATGCTTTGAGAATTTTTTCATTAAGTTTTGTTGGTGTAACTATAACTTTTATCATGCTCTTTTATAATCAAGCTATTGGACAAAATAAATTATCTTTTTTAATTTCTATTTGCGAAGGTTTATTAATATTAATTCCAGTAGCATATATTCTTAGTAATATCATTGGAATATATGGAATTTGGATTTCATTTTCAATAGCTGAAATTACAACAATACTAATAATACTAGTTTCAGTTAAAATCATTTCTTCAAAATCTAAAGGTAAATATAAAGGATTTTTATTATTAGAAAAAAGTGATGATCTTGAAATATTTGATTTGACAATAAAAGGTTTAAATGAAGTTATGACCTTATCTGAAAAAATTATAGATTTTTCTAAAAGCAAAGGCTTGAGTGAAAAAACATCAGTATATTTAGGTATGGCTATTGAAGAAATACTTGTAAATATTATTAACTATAACAATAATCAAAATAATTTAATTAATAATCAAAATAAAGCAAATAATAAAAAGAAACATGCTTTTAATAAAAAGAAAAAACTAGATTTCATAGATATTTTAATAAAAATAGGGAAAAGAGAAGTAATATTATCTTTCAAAGACTCTGGTATTGAATATGACCCAACAGTCCAGTCCGATGATGTTCAAAAATTTGATAATATAACTGTACTCAAAAAAATTTCCGATAAAATAAGTTATAGTAAAATTTTAGGATTAAATAATACAATAATAACTATTAAAAAAACCAACTAAAAAAGTTATGGATAAAATTAGCTAATCAAAATTATATTATAAGCTTACAATTTAAAAAAAAAACATTTAATGTATTAGCTAAATAAAATTCAATTAGAAAATAATCATTTAAAACAATGAACAATTTAAATCAAAATAAAGAGGAATTAAAATGAAGATAAATAAAAGATTAAATGGATCTGAATTGTTAGTTGAATTATCAGGAAGATTAGATACAAATAGTTCTCCAATCTTAGAAAACGAATTGAAGGATGATTTAAACAATGTAAAATTATTAATCTTTGATTTTAAAGAATTAATGTACATATCAAGTACAGGACTCCGTGTTATTCTTTCCACTCAAAAAATCATGACAAAACAGGGCGATATGGTTATTAAAAATCCAAATGAGTTAATCATGGAAGTCTTCGATGCAACTGGATTTACTGATATTCTAATTATAGATAAGACTTAGACTTCTCTTTATATATTTAACAAAAAATGAAAAAGTATATGGATACAACAACACTTCTAATCCGTAGATCGAGGTTCAAATCCCTCCAAGTCCGTTTTGATTTTATTTTCCCTATTGAAAAGTAGGAGTAAATTACTTATATAGTCATTTTGTTATAGTTTATAATTTTTAATTTATTAAAGTCCAATGTTTATAAATCCAATTTTTAGCACATTGAGTATAATTTAAAAAATTCTTAAATCCATTAACTACTTTTCCTCTGATTTTATCCACATTTTCAAGAAAACATGGTGATAAAAATCTTCTTATCTCCTATAAAAATCTTCTTATCTCCTTCATAGGTGTTTCAGCAGGATTTAATCTTGGTGAATATGGTGCATTAAAAATAAGCCAAATATTGTGAAACTCAGCATTTTTAGTGAAATAATGTGAATGATGGGAAGATAAATTGTCAAGAAGCATTATTACTGTCTTTCCTTTGTTTTTTTTTAAGAAATTAAATAAAAACCATGTTA
>JAISZW010000165.1 GCA_031284445.1 Candidatus Methanovirga basalitermitum
AGGCTGATTTTATCATGCACACTTAAGATATGACTCAAAAATCTGAAACTTGTAAAGTAAACTTGCGACAGAATCCAGATAATAATCTCCCTTTATTTGCTAACGATTTAGAATGTATTATAAAAAGTCATTTATTCTATAGATACAGTTCATACTGTTGAGTTTCCTAAAACATAGTTAATAGGAAGACCTAAAACACATTTCAATTGCCCATGAAAGAATTAAAGTATGTACAAGTAATAAAAGAGAGGATAAGTCGAAAATTGGCTAAAAAGATAGTATATGGGAATTCAGATGAATATTGATAGTTCTCAAATCTCCATCATAACGAGCGAGAAAACTTAAATTTAAGACAAGAAAAATAAGAGAAGACAAGAAAAACATTATTTCTTTAAAGAAGACGAATGGTTATAATATAATCTAACTTTGCAGAAGGTAACACATAATCTCACTTACCACATACCTCTTAAAAAACTCAATTTTAATCGTAAAAGGTAAAATCTGGAGAAAATATGATGAAGTAAACACCAATGATGTCTGCAAGAAACTGACCATGTATGGTCTTTAAAAGAATTATTAACATTCCCATTCCATGTACACAAAAACATCAGTAGTTAAAAGGGTCACTACCCAATTTTTGAGATAAGCAAAAATTTAACTATGAGAATAAATAACTTCATATCCTTTAGAAATAACTAATTGAAATTCTTTAGAGGTTTTATTCCAATCTAATATGTCTACCGAAAAAGGTAGATTGGATTGTTGAAAAGCATTTCTTAAATCAGCCATTTGAGATAATGGTAACTTATGTTCTCCAACAATAACCATGTCTAAATCAGAATATTCTTTGGCTGTTCCATCATACCGTGATCCAAAAATCCATACATCATAATCTTGGATATGGTTTTTTATTATATCCGTTATTATTTTGAGTTCACAATCAGAGACTTGCATCATATTCTTTCCTTTAAGATCTTAATAAAATCTTCACCATATTGTAGAAAATCAAATGCAGTATTTAATGTTTCGTCTGCAACATCTTCATCATAAATATGAGAAGTATTATTTCTAGCTTCATGAAAGATCCACCACATTTTCACATTAGAAATTAAAAGATTTTGTTGAGCAATCCTATAAAATTCTTTTCTTGTAACTCCAGTCACAATATCTGGACTTATATTAATCTCAAGCCATCTTTTCATAAATTTCCAAGATAGCTCATATGCAACTTCAAAATTTTGAATAACACCAGAACGAAGAGAGTATTTTAAAATTTCATCTTGTGAATTATATTTGTTATAAGTCAGAATACTATCTTTTAATGCATTAACCGCGTTTATTAAGCTAGTAATATCTAGTTCAACCATTTTTATATTCTCCATCAAAACCTATTGTTTACTAATAGTGATTTATAAATCTATTGTCCTATATATTCAATGCTTTGTTGAGAGACAAGAGTTACTTTTATTGTTTAATTCAAAAGTCAATTAAATACGATAATAGTTTGCTATGAAATGAACTAAGTGTGATAGGAATTGCTCAATCATGTGGTCATGAGTCTTATTTTGTATCTTATAAATTTATTTAATAGCTGAGCATGGATAAACTTACAAAGTGTTACACAATCCATCAAAGACAGTTACAAATACAATAATTTGGTAAAATACTATATTATAATTTAGATAAATAATGACTAAAAGAAAGCATCTAATGAGCTTTGTTTAGACTTATCACTTTCAAACAATGAATTTACACTTAATTCTTGGATTTCAAGTCTTTGAACTATGTATGGATTAATTGGATATCTATTTACTAAATCTTTTGAAATTTCTAAGTATTTAGTTACTGAACCTTTTGAAACAGTCAACATAAGATTATTTCCACACCTACATTTGCCTGTAAGAGGTATTCTCCTATACTTGGTATTACACTTCGTACATCTGACTTTTTGTCTAGAAAATGTTCTGGAATTGCCCATAATATCTGGCAAGAAATGAGAAGATAAAACTCCTTCAACTACACCCTGCTGGTCAACTGCTCGTATTGTTTCAGCTAAAACAATTTGAGAATCAACCTTATCTTTCATGGATTTTAAAGTTTTATATAAACAAATATTAGGTCCAGCATCAATCTTTGAAGTATAATGAGAAAACATTAAATCTTCATATTGGTGAGAAGTTCCAAGATGTTTTCCCACATTATCCATTAAACCCAATACTTCTGTTGGCTTAAGATCTTCATAGGTTTTATTAAAGAATTCTAGTGGTAATTTTTTAATAATATCTATTTTATGAGATTCATCATCTATTTCTTCAGGGTCTATTCTTGATGAGAGAATAAGTGGGGCATCCATGCTCCCCCCTCTTGTACTTGGCAAGTAAGTTTTAGAGAAATTTATTAAAACATCTAAAAGTAGCATTACAGAATCTTCATCACTATCACAGTTTCTTCTTTTCGCTGAATGGAAGTAAGGATGAGCATAACAACATTGTGCTCTTGTAAACCCTATAATTCTACTTAAAACCCCTGCTGATGTGTGAGGTGCAAGACCCACAGATAAATGACCAATTAAATCCTCCTTACTTGAAACATTATAAAACCTATCCATACCATAAAATCTTTCTAAAAGGTCATCCATAAAGTTGGCTACTTTAGCTAAGTATTCTCCACAGTTTTTAGATACTACGATATCTTGAACCTTAAGTTCAATTATTTGGTTCTCATTTTCAATTGGGTTACCATGGGCATCTTTAGTGTAATCTAACTCTTTTAATTTTTCAACTGTTACTCCAATTTCCTTTGGTATGAAATGTGTTAATGGAAGGTCGGTTGAATCATGGCGAATAGTAGCATCTTTAAATATAAATACTTCATTTTTAGCACGAAGTATTCCTTTTTCAATAGGTTCAGGCAATTTTAGCTCAGAAATCATCCCCTTAACTCCTTTAACCTCACTAACTCGACGAACATTGACATTATCACTTGCCTTCCTAAGTAAGTTCCCAAGAGGCACTTTCCTTTTTGAAACTCTTCCAATCGTTGTTGGCGAACCACAACTTGGACAAATCGAATTATATGTTTTTAATTTGCAGTTATCACAAGTTCTTTCTGATATTTCTGCAGTATAACTCTTATTTTTGGCTGCTTCAGCTAATAGTCTTCTTGTTCCTCCATAAATACCAACTGGAAATAGTGAATGGGGAGCTGGTTTCATTAGTCTTTCTTTTGATTTTTCAGGTCTTCCAACACGACAGCCAATGTATGTAGGGGATTTATCCATTATTTTAACTTCTGATATTTCATTTACCATTTCAAGGGTGGTTTTATCAGAATTTTCATCCACATTTTCTTTTAAAGTATTTAAAAGAGTGTAAGCATCATCGTTACCTATAATAACTTTTCCATCTCTTAGCTTATGACTTACACCAATGATCTCTAATATTCTCTTTTCAGGGGATAAGTCTAAAATAAAATCTGTCCCTTCATTATACTCATATTTATGAAGCCAATTGATTAAAAAATTTAAATCAGTAATTGAAATATCATTATAATGATATGTGTATTCAGGATTTAATGGAACATCGTACTTTTTAGATATTTCAAATGAAGTTTTAGCAGATATATAACTATTATTGAGTGTATCCAAATCTTTGCAACTATTTAAGTTTAAAAGCTTATTATTATTTAAATTAACAGTTAAAATAGTCTTATTATTTTCACCATCAATTAAATCAATAGCTAATCCATTATTTTTATATTCTTTTGAATTGATTAAAGTTTCCACCCACCATTCTTTACACCATGGCGAAGGAAGTAAGTTTTGATTGTTTCTTAAGAACTCTCCATAGGCAATTAGCATGTCTCCTAAAAATAGGATTTCATTGACATTATTTTTATATTTCACTACTTCCTTAATTGTCTTTAGTTTTAAAACATCCCCATTCTTTAATTTTACTATGGGTCCATCGATTGAATCTACTGGAACAATACAATTTCCTTTTCCAGGTTTTTCAATTTTCATTTGAGTTCCAACAGCTAAATACTCTAACAACTCCATTGTGACAGGATTGACACCCATGGCTGCTAAACCAGTATTTCTTGATCTACCATAACGAAGTCTAAAACCACCTTTCTCATTTGGATAACTTAAAACTGGACGACCACCAATAATATCCTCAATATATTTAGCTTTAGGCTCTTCTTCCTCATCTTCCTTTTTTTTCCTCGTGGTATTTTTATTAAATACATCTAGCCATTCCCAACCATCTAAGTCAAGTTCTTTAGCATATTTAATAACCTTAGCAGATTTCTGAATAACACCTTCTACAATAGCAAGTAATGCCCCACCACGAATATTGTTCGTTTCAACACGCTCTAAATCTCTATGTGAAACTTCAATTTTATCAGTTTGTTCACCCGTTACTTCAACTGGAATATTTTTAGTGGCTAACCTAATTTCATCTGGTTTAGGAGAGTATTGAAGATTTGTAACCTCAGATTCATAAAGTCCAGCTTCTTCAACATATCTTTCTATCTCTAAATCAATAGGTTGATACTTACTAAGACCAGTAGCCTTCATGATCTTATGACCCAATAAAACAGCCAATGCTGCAGCTGTACCACCTGCACTTCTAATAGGTCCTGCAAAATAAACAGCTAAATATTGGCTACCATCAAAGTTTTGTTTTATTTTCACTTGAGATATTCCTTCAAGGGGAGCAGCGACAACACCTTCTGTTAAAATAGCTAAAGCTGACCTAAGACCTTGATCAGATAGTTGTTCTTTAGTTTGTTCTTTATCAGGTTTTTTTGAAGCTATTTCAGATGCTATTGTAAAAGCAACTTCTTCTCTAGAATTATTTTTTTCTAATTCTTTTATCCTTTTAGCTATTCCTTTTGGACCAACAAGTCCCTCAACTCTTTCAGCTAAATCCTTTGCTAAAGGTATTTCTGTCGTTATTTCAGCATCAAAACCTTTAGCCCTTGCTTGATTGGCTATTTCATATAATTCATGAGTTTCTTTCTCTAATCTATCAAAGTAATCCATATTAACCATTTTTTTAATATATAATTTCTTTTTATACTTATTATAGTAATAGACATAATTTTTAAAAATATTCATTGAAAATATATGATTTTTTAATAAAATAATTATTTTTATCATCTTTATTTATTAAAATAATTATTATAAATTAAATAACAATTAAAATATTAATTTTAAACAATTTATATCCAAATTTAATAATAATTATTAAAAAGATGATT
>JAISZW010000167.1 GCA_031284445.1 Candidatus Methanovirga basalitermitum
TTTTAATAATTAATTTTTAATTTGGATGTACTTTTGGAAAAAATATGAAATCTGATGGTATATCATGTTGAATCTCTATGGGGATTCCGTTGATTTTTCATATTTTTGAGACACATTGTCTATTAAATATTTCGAGGAGTTATTTTGGAGGACTTTTTTCAAAAATTAAGATCAATACAAAAAAAAGAGCGTGCAAATAGTTCCTTATCCAGAATAAACAATGATTTTTACAAGAAAGTAAGGGACTTTATTGATGATCTTAAAGAAAGTATTGCCAATGACCCCTTCTCAGAAGAAAATCATACATTAAAAAAATCCATACCAGTAATTACTGAAATCTACGAAAAAAGAGAACATAAAATCGCAAATATTGCCATAATGAATATTCATAGATCATATCATCTCTTTTCAGGAGCCCCTCAATTTGACTTTTTAGATACGGCTCCACTTAATCTGGCTCCTGAGGAGGAAAAATTATATTTTTCAATTATTGAAACCTTGAAAATTCATCGTGAAAGAATATCTAAAGATGTCGTGAATGAAAATATAGAATTTAGTGATTTTAATCCTCAAAATACAGAAATCAATAATTTTCAAGGATCTAAACCAAACAAACCAATAATTAAACAATCAAGCAATTCTAAGGCTTTTAGCAATATTAACAAAAACGAGCAAATTAAGATTTCAAACAAACTATATGGCATTAAAAAAGCTAAAATTATTGAAAATGAAAAAAGAGAAAGTATTGATAGTCAAATATATAAATCAAAAAATAATCATAAAATTGAATCTAAGACCAATAATACAAATAATGATATGGTTTTAACCAATGAAAATGTTTTAAATAACAAGGACACTATTAATAAAAATCATGCACAGCATCTAAATTCAAATGACCTTAAAAAGTCTAATTCAATAAATCCAGATGATAATCAAGCGATTGATGATAAACACAATAAAAGTTTTAGTTTAATAAAAGATAATGGCAATAAAAAGATCTTAGATGAACACAAACTTAATGAACATGTTTTTAAAGATCAAAACGAACAATTCCCTGTTTTTGAAGATGATGAAGAAAAATATTTTAATAGTTCTAAGAATCTTAATTCTAAAATGATTAATATTTCTAAAACTCATAAAAAAGAACCAAAAATTATTGATCCTATTGTTATTGAACCAATACTATTCTTTGATAACCTGCCTCCAATTATGGGTGTTGATAGTAAAGTTTATGGACCTTTTCGTCCACAAGATGTTGCAACAATCCCTATAACAAATGCAGAAATCATTGTTAAAAATAAAAAAGGAAGACTTCTTAAAATTTAGATTATAAAAATCGAGGATGAAAAATTCAACTGATACATTTTTTATTGATTAATATTCATACTTGAATATTTTAACAAAAAAATTGAATATATTGTAGCACCAAATTTTTAGCATTAAAACTATCAGATCATATAAATAAATCAGGAAGTTTAGTGACAGGTGCTTATGCTTTTAACTACTTATGTTCTGGTGTATGTGGAATGGGAATGTTAATGGTTCTTTTAAAGACCATACATAGTTAGTTCATTACAGACATCATCGGTGTCCATTTTATCATATTTCTCCAGACTTTACCTTTTATGATTAAAATTAAGTTTTTTAAGAAGGATGTGGTCTAACGAGATTATGCATCCCCATTTGTAAAAGTTAGATGATATCGTAACCATTTGTCTTCTTTTAGAGAAAGATATTGTTTTTCTTGTCTTCTATTGTTTTCTTGTCTTAAGTTTAAGTTCTCTTACTCGTTATGATAGAGATTTGAGAACTGTCAATCTTATCTGGATTTCCATTATACTATCTTTTAAAGCATTGGCTAATTTTTGACCTACTATTTCTTTTATTACTTGTACATATTTTAATTCTTTCATTGGGTAATTGAGATCTGTTTTAGGTTTTCCTATTGGGGAGTGTCCAAATTTTTACTGATGAAAGTTTATTAGTGTTATGATATCATTATCATTTAAGATAAAGAAAAACTTCGATTTGTTATCGAAGATAACTTAGGAAACGAAAAACAAGCTTTTCTAAGTTGCCTTTGGCAACAAATCTTTGATTTTCCGCTTCTAACTTTAAAAAATAAAAAATTTTTTAAAATAAACAAAAAATCACCAAATAAAGCTATTGGAGAAAATATATTCAAATTTTCTGTAATTTTCATAATGTCAAAAAATATGGAATTTTTAAGAGAAATTAACTTTCATTTACAAATAAAACTGAAAAATAACAAAAATTTACATTCATAAAATATAGGAAATTATTGATTTTAAAATATCTCATCAGTAAAGTTTTAGACAGTACCTAGTTCATGGTATAAATATGAAAAACAGAAAATATCATGAAATTAAAGTGAAATTAGAAAATAATATTCAACTAAAATTACAAAATAATATTGTATAAATGTTAAAAAAGAAAACAACAAATTATAATTATTTGATTAATTGTTCATAAAAATAATCAAAAAATATAAAGAGTATTTATTTCAATAAAAAAATGTTATAGTATTTCCAAACTTTTTTAACATTTAATTAAGTTATTTCAATCATTCTTAACTTTAAACCATAATTCGAAAGATTCTATAGATTGTTATGAATATGTTATAAAAGTTAGTAAAGTAATATATCAGTAAAGATTTAGACATTCTTTGATTAAAATAATTGTACAACAAATATATAGATGAGTTATGGTAAGATGATATTATGGTAAAATATGGGAAAACATGGTGGGGTAATAAATGGTTGGATGCTCTTAATCAAATTGATTTTACTAATCGCCTACCACGAGGTAGAATGTATGCTAATACTAGTAAAGTATATGATATTCAAATAAACGGTAATGTGATTAGTGCTAAGGTTAAAGGAAATTATGCTCCATACTACAATGCTAAAATAATGCTAAAATCATTTAATTCTAATGATAAGAAGATCATAACTGAAATTGTTAATAATTCATTCTCTATTCTATCCTCTTTAATGAACAATAAACTTCCAGAAGAATTATATGTTAAACTTTCACAATACGGAATACAACTTTTTCCAGAAAGTTGGGATGATCTCAATGGGGATTGTGATTGTCCTGATTATGCCATACCATGCAAACATATAGCTGGATTGGTTTACATGATAGCCAATGAAATTGATAAAGATCCTTTTACAGCATTTCGTATACATAATAGTGATTTATTGTCTTTAATACCATACTTCGATAAACTTGACAAAGATAGTAAAATCAATGGTTTAGATGATATTTTTTTAAAATCAAGTGGTAGGCATATAGAAACTGTTGAATCTTCAAGTATAACTGATAAAGAGAAAATTCTTGAAAATATTGACTTTTCCCAAATTCCTGATTTATTTGACCATATTTTTGCTCTTTTAACATCGAAACCCATTTTTTATGAAAAAGATTTTAAAAAAAGTACAGAAGGTGTATATAAAACTCTTAAAAGAAAATATTACACTAAAATTGATGGGTATTCTATTTTACCAAGTAATTTAAGGAAAACCGTATATCTACTCTCTGATAAAGGCTTTGATAGTGAAGATAAAAAATTAGAGAAGAAATTTACTAATCAATGGGGAAATCCATATACTTTAGAGAATTTTAGAATAAATTTAGATAAAAACTATAATATAAATAGAGTAGTGGGTCATGATAACAAGGATGAGGATTTTTTTAAAGAGTATAATGAAAGTTTAGCTGAAGCTATTATTGGTTTAATAGTAGACATTCCTCAACATACCCTTTATAGATGCAGTTATACATTAAAGTACCTACATTTCTTAAATCAGTTTGCAAGAGAGCTGTTAAGAAAATCAGCATTCATTCCTGAGATAATGCAAGACTCTGATAATCAAGCTATTATAAGATGGGTTCCAGCTTTATTCAGCAAAAAATTGGTTAATATTTATGAGGATCTTGTAAAATCGGTTCCTAATGATTTATTAACTTATAACAATAAAAAAATCCATGTTGAAGAACAAGTTAAGACTTTTTTAAGTTTAATACTCTCTCAACTGATTCACTCTCTTTTAAATCAGAATATGACTCAAAAATTTGAGAGAGAACTGAAGAATCCAGTTTTTAAATTGTTTTATCTTGGAGAAAGACAAAAATTTGATAGTTTTGAGACTAAAGTATATAAAGAGATTATTAAACAATGGCTTTCAAATTTAAATATTAGAGAAAGAGATTATAACCTTTTTTTGAAAGTAAATGAAAAAAATGAATTTTTTACAATAGATTTAGAAGTGAGTTTTGATGATAATGTCCCTGAGTTGGTATATGAATTCATTTCAAATAAAAAAAATTATATGTGATGGTATATAGGTTGATTACTACAGGAACTTTTGAAGAGAAAATAGATGATATGATACAAGGTAAAAAGGAGTTAGCAGATTTAACCGTAGGAGAAGGTGAAAATTTCATAACAGAACTTAATAACACTCAATTAAAGGAAATTTTGGAACTTAGGTAATAAACCGAATCATCGACTTAGGAATTTGCAAAACTAATAATTATTGGATATTTAAATTTTATTTTATAAAATAAACTTAACTAACTTTAAAGTTTTCAATGTATGCATAACTAAAATTAAGGTTATTCAAAGAGATAACAATTTGTCTTTAAAATAGTTTGAATTTGACGGAACTCTAAACTACTGATTCACTTATTGAGGTGAAATATTGTTACCCAATATTTATGATAGCAATGCAATTTTTATTACTTTTTAATAAAATATTATTATTTTCTTGTTGGATATCAGTATTTTTATATTTGATTTTAGATAAATAGTAATAGTTGTTGATTTTTAATTTGTATTTTGACTGTTTTTTCACTTGAGCTTATGAAATTTTTAATTTTGATTGTTTCATGATATAATATATGAAAACTTAGAAAAAATGTTTTAAATCAGAAAAAGTAAATAATTAAGGATTTAATCATGCCTTAGACTATTGTTAAATATATGTTAATTAATTTAAAATTAAAGGTGTAAAAATGGAATTTTTTGATGTGATTGAGAAAAGATATAGTGTACGTGGATATAAAAGAGATGAAGTTGAAAAAGAAAAAGTGGATAAGATCTTAAAAGCTGCTACTTTGGCTCCTACTGGTGTTAACTACCAGGGATTTAAAGTTTTTGTTATAGACACTAAAAAAAATAAAGAAGGTCTAAAAAAAATTTACAATCAGGATTGGTTTGTTGAGGCACCAATAGTTTTATGTGTAGTTGTAGATAAATCAAAAACATGGACAAGACCATGGGATGCTAAAAATATATCAGATATTGATGCGACTATTGTGATGGATCATATAATCCTTACAGCTACAGATTTAGATCTTGGAACATGTTATATTGCAGCCTTTAAAAAATATGAGGCTATCAAATTCTTAAATTTATCAGAAGAATATGAGCCAGTTTTATTTACTCCTATTGGTTATCCAGATGCAGATAGATCATATAGACCAAGAAAGCCTATAGATGAAATTGTCGAATACATTTAATGGTAGAATAAGATGAAACCAGTAATTTTAAAAGCAAAAGATGAAAAAGAGATTACTAAATTGGCTAGACATATTTTAAAGAAAGGATTTAAAGAAGTTTCTAAAGATGAAAATCATATTATCCTAAAAAAAAGAAATTTTGGAAGCATGATCACTCATGTATGCTTTTTGCTTCTAATTTTATTTGGGAGTATATCTTTTTTTCAAGATATTCCTATTTTTAATTTTATTAAAAAATATAATATAAATTTTATAGATTATGTTTTACAATACTTTCTTTGTTCATGTTATGTGGTATATATTGTTTTTAATCTATTCATGAAGACTAAAGTGGTTCTAATCACAACAGAAACAAAAGATGCTGATGGAAATCCCATTGAATTTAATATGATCAATGATTTAGATATTTAATTTAACTATTGATAAAAGCTATTTTTATTTCTTTCAAGTCCAATAACATCTTTTTGGTGATATTATTGTATTTATCTTTTTTGAGTTCTTTCATGGTTTTATCAACTTCTTTTTTTTCAAAAACAAGAAAATTCATCAACTTCAGTAGCATTAAGATGATATTTTGATTTCTTAAATGTTTCAACAACTTTTTCTTTGTTATCCAAAAACAAAATAAGTATTGCACGATTATTTTTCTATTTGTTCTGAAAATAGTTAGTTTTATATATAACAAGATAATAGTATTGTAATATAGAAAAATAAAAATTATTTAGTTGTTGGAATATGACAATTTTATCATACAACAAAAAGTCGATCTTTACCTCATTTTGGAGTATATGAATTTTCTTTACTATTAAGATCGAGTATTAAATTTAGAATTTTCAGTTAAAAAAACCATATAATCCGTGATTTTATATAATATGAATATAATGAACTCTAAACATCTGAAATAGAGTACCAAACACCATCAATTTTTCCCAAAAAATCTATGATCTTAATAAGTTTAAGCAATGAATTAAAAATTATTTTACTAAAAATTTTAATAAACACATGATTAAAAACTAATGAGAGGATTCATATGGATTTTAGACAGCATCAAAAGATATTTTCAATTTTTTTCGCAATTATTTTTATTGTTTGGGCTTTGTTCACTTATTCAACTAATAATGCTACTTCTGAAGATCTTGCACTTAATTTTATTATTGTAATCGTTGGAATCACTTATCCATTAGTGATTTTTAAGACAAATTTAAGTAAAATCTTTTTATTGGTTGAAGGAATTTTAGTTTTCAGTATTGGTATGTTGTATTTAACATTTTATCCTAAGATACTTTTCTGTGCTATAGGTATGTTATTGGTAATTGCTTCTGTTTTTATAGGGCATCATGGTAAAAATATGCTTAAATAATAGTTAATAGGATATTATGGTGAAAGAGGGTGTAAAAAAGTGTGGAGTTTTTTTCGATTTTTGAAAAAAATCGAAAATGATCATAAACCTTTACTTTACTAAAAGTATCATCCACACAAAACTCATACTTGAAAAATACAGT
>JAISZW010000168.1 GCA_031284445.1 Candidatus Methanovirga basalitermitum
ATCACATGCGATATGACTTTTTACCAAATACAAATAATCAAATTGAGTGTTATAATGGTGTAGCATTTCCTAAAGGAAAAAAAGATTTATAGGACTGAAAAGAATTGATAGGGCTTCGAAATTTGGTAGGATTAGGTGGGTATCAAGAAATAGAAAATCCATTTTTTAGTCATGATGTATTATGAGGTCTATCACCAGAATTTTTGACAGAGCCATTATATTATTTATCTCTGTTAAATATCGCATAACTGGCATTTTTGTGATCATATCATCATTAGTTCTTTTTAAATGTCTTTTTGTAGTAGTTCAATATGGTTTATTTTATCTTTTTAATAGTTTTAAATCAATGAAATTTTTGTTAATATAATTTTTGAAAATCTTAATATAGTATATAAAGTTTTTGATTGATTTTCCTAAGTAAGGTTTATATTACATAGTATACAACATAATTATTAGTACAATTAGATTATATTAAGTAATTTAAAAGTACAGAAAATTTAGAAAAATTTTAGGTTTTCATAAATAATTTTAATTCAAAATTTTTAAAAAGCTTTATATAAAATTGATTTAAAAAGTTTTATAATAAAAGCTATTTTATATCAACGATAATAATTTTTGAAAATGAACTCATTGAATTATAATAATACTCATTGGAATATAATAATTAATTTAATGATCATATTAAATGTAAAGCTTCATTTGATTAAAAACTATGTTTGATGAAAATCTAAAAAATATTTTAATAGAGGAGGATAATCTCTATGGCTGATGATGATGTAAAAATTGTAATGTTTTGTTGCAACTGGTGTTCCTATGGTGGAGCAGATACTGCAGGAACAGCAAGAATGCAATACCCACCAAATATTAGAGTTATTAGAGTAATGTGTTCTGGAAGAATAGAGCCTCAATTTGTATTGAAGGCGTTTAGAGAAGGAGCAGATGGTGTTATTGTGGCTGGATGTCACCATGGTGACTGTCACTACGATGCAGGAAACTATAAATTAGATCGTAGAATGCGTTTAATTTATAAATTAGCTGATTTCATAGGTATTGGTAGAGAAAGAATATACCATGATTGGATTTCTGCATCTGAAGGTGAAAAATTCGCTGGAACTGTTAAAATGATGGTCAATAGGATCAAAGATTTAGGACAATCTCATTTAAAAGATCAATTGAATGCTGAAGCTTAATTTGGAGGAATTATAATGGCAGAAAAAGCAAAAATAGGAACAATGTGGTTAGGAGGGTGCTCTGGTTGCCACTTATCTATAGCTGATTTTCATGAATCTTTATTGGATGTTTTAGATCTTGCCGAATTCCAATTCTCTCCAGTTTTAATGGACACTAAATATGATGAAATCCCTGAAATGGATGTTGTCATAATAGAAGGTGGAATTAGAAATGAAGAGAATAGAGAATTAGCAGAAATATTAAGAGAAAAAGCTGGATTTATCATTAACTATGGGACTTGTTCATGTTATGGTGGGGTTCCAGGATTAGGTAATTTACATACAACTGAAGAATTAGAAACTGAAGCATACATTAATTCTCCAAGTACTGTTAATCCTGAAGAAATTATACCTAACGAAGATGTACCACACTTAGAAAGTAGAGTTAGACCCTTAGGAGATGTTATCAATGTGGACTTGAATGTTCCAGGATGTCCTCCAAGATCTGATGTTGTTGCTCAAGCTGTTGTGGCTTTACTTAAAGGTGAAGCAGTTGAACTTCCGACAACTAACCTTTGTGATGTTTGTCCAAGAGAAAAACCACCTGAAGGTTTAGCTATGGATGTTATTAAAAGACAATTTGAGGTTGGAAAACCAGAAGATGACTTATGTTTAATTGCTCAAGGATTAGTCTGTTTAGGACCTGCTACTATCTCGTTATGTGGAGCAGAATGTCCGAGTGTAGCAGTTCCATGTAGAGGTTGTTATGGACCAACAGCAAAAGTATCTGATCAAGGTGCAAAAATGATTAGTGCTATTGCTTCAGATTATGGGGTTGATGAAGATAAAACAATCGATCCAGAAAGAGTAGCCGATCAATTAGATGACATTGTTGGTACTTTCTACACTTACACTTTACCAGCTGCACTAATTCCAGCAAAAATGCAACAAAACGGAGGGAAATAAATATGGTTAAACTCACTATGGAACCTGTAACCCGTATTGAAGGACATGCAAAAATTACTGTAAATCTTGATGATGGGGGTAATGTTCAAGATACTAAGTTACATGTTATGGAATTTAGAGGATTTGAAAAATTTATGCAAGGACGTCCTGTTGAAGAAGCTCCAAGGATAGTTCCAAGGATTTGTGGTATCTGTGATGTACAACACCACTTGGCTGCAGCTAAAGCAGCAGATCAATGTTATGGATTTAAAGATGAAGACATTTTACCTACAGCATATAAAATGAGAGAAATCATGAATTGGGGTTCTTATATGCACTCCCATGCTCTTCATTTCTATTTTTTAGCAGCACCAGACTTTGTTTATTTCCCAGGTGATAGAAAGGTAAGAAATGTTTTCCAAATCATTCAGGACAAACCTGATTTAGCTTTACAAGCTATTGAGATGAGAAGAAATGGTTTAGACATTGTTAAAGCGATTGGTGGAAGACCAATTCACCCAACTTCTTCAACTCCTGGGGGTATTTCAACAGAACTCGATGATGAAACCCAAAAAGATTTGCTTGGTAAAGCTCAAAAGAATATTGAATTAGCACAAGCTACTTTAGACTTTGCTATTGAAAATGTATTCACTCCAAACCTCGACTTAATCAGTAGTTTAGGTAATTTTGGTGATACAAGACATTGTGGTTTAGTTAAAGATGGTGTATGGGATGTTTACGACGGTAATGTAAGAATCAAAAGTAAAGATGGTTCTAAAACCGAGTATGAATACACCAATCTTGAATACTTAGATATTGTAGCAGAGCATGTTAAACCATACTCATGGTTAAAATTCCCATATATTAAAGAATTAGGATATCCTGAAGGAATTTATAGAGTTGCACCATTATCTAGAATTAATGTCTGTGATAAAATGCCTGCTGAAGCTCCTCTTGCTCAAGAACGTTTAGAAGAGTTTCGTGAAAGTTTTGGATATGCTCAAGCTCCATTACTTTTCCATTATGCCAGACTTATTGAATTGTTAGCCTCTGCTGAATGTGCAACTGCAGGATTAGAAGGAGATTTATCAGGTAAAAAATTCCCAGATGCTATTGAAAGAGTTGCTGGTGAGGGTGCTGGTATTGTTGAAGCTCCACGTGGAACTTTAATACATCATTACAAAACCGATGATGATGGTTTAATGACCAATGTGAACATTGTTGTTGCAACAATCCAAAATAATCCAGCTATGGAAATGGGTATACAACAAGTAGCCAAAGACTACATTAAACCTGGTGTTGAAGTTGGAGATGAAATATTCAACAAAATGGAAATGGTTATTAGAGCATATGATCCTTGTCTATCCTGTGCTACTCATACTATAGATACACAAATGAGATTAGCTACAATAGAAGTCTATGATAGTGAAGGTCAATTAATTAAAAAAGTTTAAGTGAGGTTGGAATAATGATAGTAGTCAATCAAGAAGACTGCATCAAGTGTGGGGCTTGTCAAGGTACTTGTCCATCAACAGCTATTATTTTAGATGGTCAAAAAATCATCAACTGTGATATCTGTAATGGTGAACCAAAATGTGTGGAAATCTGCCCTAATAATGCTTTAGGCATGGATGAATTAACACTTGAAGATGGCGTACCACGAAAAAGAATAGTCTACAACCCTGTTAAATGTGATCAATGCGGTGATTGTGTTGATGTATGTCCACAAAAAACACTTAAAGTCGAGCCAAAATCTAAATTACCTCTACATGGGTACTGTGTAATGTGTGAAAAATGTTTAAATATATGTCCAGTTGAAGTCATTGGAATTCCTGGATATAAAGAACCTAAAACTCGTGATTTAGATATTCAAGGTGTCATTTATATTAATGACTGTGTTGGTTGTAGTATGTGTGTTGGAGAATGCCCAGTCAATGCAATTACTTTAAATAAAATTGGTGGAGAAATATCTATTGATGAGAATAGATGTATTAAATGTGGGGTTTGTTCACAAACATGTCCTTGGGATGCAGTATTCATATCTGGTAAAAGACCTATAAAACGTAGCAAAACAATCAATACTTTTGAAGTAGATGCTGAATTATGTATTGGCTGTAATAGTTGTGTTGATGCATGTCCTGGAAACTTTATAGATGCTAAAGGCTTTAATTTAACAGTAGAAGTTCCAAAAAACTGTCCAAGTTGTGGACTTTGTGCAAATGTCTGTCCTGTTAATGCCATAAAATTTGAAATGAAACTCGGTGATGCTCTACCTACTAATGAACTTGGAATAGTAAATGTTCCTGAAAAATGTAATTTTATAGGTGCATGTGCAAATAAATGTCCAACTGAGGCAATTAGAGTAGTAAGGAAAAATGGAGTACAAGCTCCTGAGTCCATTAAAAATGCAGGTGATCCATCTTTTGCAATGTGTACAAGATGTGGAGCATGTGCAGCAATTTGTCCTGAAAGAGCATTGCAATTAACTCCAATTGAAAAATTACATGATGGAAAGTTATATGAAAGAGAAAGAATTCAATTTAGTCCTTCAAAATGTACTCAATGTGGAGATTGTATTGATGTATGTCCATATAGCATGTTAAAATTCAAAGATAATGGTTCACTACCTCTTGTAGGATTCTGTACACTTTGTGAGCAATGTATTGATGTATGTCCTAAAGATGGATTAGAGTTTAGATAATTGATTTTTTCTTTTTTTTTACTTTTCATAAAATACATCGATAGTGTATCTTTTTTAAATAAATTTTAATCATTGATGTTCTTTATTGAACTTGTTCAATTAGAGAGTCTATGACTTTATTTACTTAAAACTTGTTTTAAGTTAGAAACGGAAAACCAAAGATTTTCCTAAATTCACTTTGCGAATAAAACGAAGTTTTCTTCATTTTAAATTTAATATTATAAAATCAATATTTTTTAAATTATATTGATTAATAAATATTATTATTTTAAATTGGATGAATATAACTAATTATTTTAATTTTTTACTTTGTAGTGAATTGTAAATTTATTTTTTCAGATCTTCAATTTTTAAATAAATGTTTTGGATTAATGTTATATATACAAAATTCTTTAGATATATGTTAAATAATATATTTATATTATTTTTTTAACATTAATTGATATTATCTGTTTATTTAGAAAAATAAGTTATATAAAGTTTACAACTAAATAATTAAGTAGTTTAAAACGAATTAAAAAATTTATCAAATTATAAACTGTATTTAATCATAACAAATTTAATTTTACAATACACTATATTTGAAAAAAATTCATTTTTTAAGAACTTTATCAAAGCAACTATAAATCAAGAAAAATTTTTAAATTAATTTTGTTAGCAAATTTTCAATTTGCTAAATTGCCTTAGCCAACAAAGAACGAAAAACAAGTTTTTCTTTATTTCAGTTAAAATTAGCTTAAATTCTTTTATTAAAGTTACCAACGAATAAAAATGTTAATTTTTGAATTAAATAATTTATAATCTTTTATTTATTAAAATAATTGATTCAAATAAGAATTAATTTTTGGTTAAAAATTAAATTGAAAATGGACAATATTAATGATTAAAATTTATTTAAAAAATTAAAAACTTTTCCATAATTATTATAATAATAGGAATGTCATAATTTACTCAATAGATATTATTTTTTTCTAATACAGCTGTCTGATGGCTTAACTATTCTACAAATGATTTTACTAATTTTAAACTAAATAAAGATATTGTAAACCATATAAGATACTATTTTTAATATTTATATTATATTTAAATATATCATTAGCATATATATTATGGTATTTTTGAGGGTGTAAAAAAGTGTGGAGTTATTTGGAAAAAATTGACTTTTATTTATAAATAAACTTGAAAATTTTAGAAAAACTCCACAAAAATTTACACCCTCGTATTTTTGAATATTTTATTAAAAAATCATATTCTATTATTTTAAAAATTTTTCAATGAATGATTTGAAAAGTTATATCTATTACTAATTTTGCATATTTATTAATAGGTTTAGTATGATTAATATAGTGGTTTACTATGTCAAGTGGATTAAAAGAGTTAGGTTATAAAAAATACAGGTGTTTAACTTGTGGAAGGGAATTTTGGGCTATGACTAAAAGAGATGCATGTGGGGATGCTCCATGTGATGAATATAGTTTTATTGGAAATCCTGCAACAGAAAATAGCTATGATCTCTATGATATTCAAAAAATATTTATAGAATTTTTTGAAAGTAGAGGCCATATACGTATATTTCGTTATCCAGTTTTGGCTAAAAGATGGAGGGATGATGTTTTTTTAGTTGGTGCTTCAATATATGACTTTCAACCATGGGTTACATCAGGGTTAGTTGATCCTCCTGCTAATCCTCTTACTATTGCACAACCATCAATTCGTTTAAATGATGTTGATAATGTTGGTAGAACTGGAAGACATATGACCTGTTTTACAATGGGTGCCCATCATGCCTTTAATAATGAGGAAAAAGAGATATATTGGAAAAATACTACAGTTAAACTTTGTCATGACTTCTTTGTAAGTCTTGGTATAGATCCAAATGAGATTACTTTTATTGATGCATGGTGGGAAGGTGGTGGAAATGCTGGAGCATGTTATGAAGTATGTGTGAGAGGTGTTGAACTTGCAACCTTAGTTTTCATGGAATATAAGGTTCTTTCTAATGGTGATAAGGAAAAAATGCCTAATAAAACAATTGATACTGGTTATGGTTTAGAGAGAATAGCTTGGATTTCACAAGGCACACCAACTGCTTATGATGCTTGTTTTACCCCAGTAATAAATAAATTAAAGATCTTAGCTAAGATAGATGTTAGTGAAGATATTTTATCTGCCAATGCTCAATTGGCTGGAATGATGGATATTGAAACTTTTGCTGATATTAGATTACTTAGAGAAAAGGTTGCAAATAAATTAAATATGTCTGTTGATGATTTATTAGGTTCAACTGAACCAATGGAAGCTATTTATATCATTGCTGATCATACTCGATGCTTAACTTTCATGATAGCTGATGGAATTATACCTTCTAATGTTAAAGAAGGATACTTGGCAAGATTGATTATTAGAAGAACCATTAGATTTATAAAAGAACTTGGTTTGAAGGAATCACTTTCAGATATTATGGAAATTCAACTAAACTTTTTAATAAAGTTTTATGATGAAATTAAGAAACAAAAAGAACATATAATGAATATAGTTAATATTGAAGAGGCAAGATATTTTAAAACTATTGAAAAAGGAGAAAGAATTGTAGAAAGAACTATTAAAACTCTTAAAAAAGCAGGTAAAAATGAGATGTCAATAGATACACTAATGGATCTTTATGATGCTCACGGCATGCCACCTGAAAATGTAGCTGAAATTGCTTCAAAAGAAAATCTTGAAGTGAATATTCCTGATAACTTCTTTACTTTAATAGCTGATTCCCATACTACTGAAATTCAACCTAAAAAGCCTTCTTTAAATATTGATTATCCTAAAACTGAACTTATTTTCTATGATAACTTTAAAAAGTCTGTTTTTGATGGTAAAATTATTGGTGTAGAAGAGATTAGAGATGAAATTTATTTAATTTTAGATAAAACAGCTTTTTATCCTGAAGGTGGAGGTCAACCATCAGATATTGGAAAAATAATAATTGATAATGTAAAATTTAAGGTTGGTTATGTTGAAAAGGTCAATGGGACTGTTTTACATAAAATAATCACTAATTTGGATCTTGATTTTTTCATCAATAAAATAGGTTCAAATGCAAAATGTATCATTGATTGGTCAAGAAGAATTGCACTTGCAAGAAATCACACAGCCACTCATCTCATTATTGCAGCGGCTAAAAAAGTTTTGGGCAATCATATTTGGCAGACTGGTACTCAAAAAGGATTAAAACATTCTCGTATTGATTTGTCTCATTATAAGCGCATTTCACAATCTGAAATTAATGAAATTGAGAATATAGCCAATGGATATGTTATGGAAAATCTTGAAGTGGACACTCGATTTATGAGTAGAAATGATGCAGAAAGTGCTTATGGCTTAACTCTTTATCAAGGAGGAGTGGTTCCAGGTTCAGTAATTAGAGTTGTTAAAATATGTGGATTTGAGATGGAAAATGAGAGTTCTGATAGGCAAGGCATTTTTAAAACTCATGTTGATGTACAGGCTTGTGGTGGAACTCATGTCCTTCGAACTGGAGACATAGGACTTATTAAAATAAATAGAACTGAGAGAGTTCAAGATGGAGTGGAAAGAATCGATTTTTCAGCAGGAATATCTGCAATTTCATCTATGCAAGAGAATGATACTTATTTAAGGGAAAGTAGTGATATTTTTAAGATTACTCCTGATTTATTACCTAAAACGTCTGATAGATTTTTTAAGGAATGGAAATCTTTCAAAAATGACATTAAAAAATTAAATTCAGAAATAGCTAAACTTAAAGTTAAAGATTTAGAAAATAATATAACTAAATATAATGGATTAAATTTATTATCTTCAATTTTAGAAGCCAATATCAAAGAATTACAAGAAATAGCTACTGATTTAACTGATGAATCAAAAGTAGATATTGTAGTTTTAGCAAATGATAATGGAAAAATTCTTGTCTCATCATCTGAAATAGCTATTGAAAAAGGATTTGGAGCAAATGATATAATGCAAAAATTAACTATTGAACTTGGAGGTGGTGGAGGTGGGAGAAAAACTCTTGCTCAGGGTTCAGTTTCTAATATACCTAAAATTGAAAAAGTTTTTAATTCATTGAATGAGATATTAGAATCTTTTCCTTAAATGCAGAGAAAGCTTCTAATTTCAATACTTTTTATTCCTTTTTGAGTTAGATTCTATGAAGCTTAAGATTTTTTCTCCTTCATTGGTAAGCTTATATAATCTTCCTTTTGTTTTTTCTTCATTTAAACATTTTACAAGATTTTCAGTTTTTAATTCTTTAAGAACAGCACTTACATGATTAATCCGGATATTGACTTCTTTAGATATCTCTGATGGAGTTTTAATATCATAACCTATAGAAAATAAAATAGAGTTTCTATATCTTGATGCTTTTATCAATGCAACTTTTTTTATTAATATTTTTTCTTCGTTTTGCATATAATAAAACTATCATAATTTTAAATTATCTTAAGTACAAATTTAGTATATTTTTAGTACAATTAGTGATAATTTCGATTCTATAAAAAATTTGGATGTTGATAGTTATTATAAACTTGTTAAACAATCTAAATTTCCATTTTTTCCATAATTAACAATGTTTATATGCCAATATTTCAAATAACATGATGCTATTCCGTAATTATTATAAATATAATAAAAATTTAATACAATGAAAAAAATGAATGAGATCTTTAAATAATAAATGGTTAAAGAAAATGTAACTATTGATATTTTAAGAGATATGAATACTAAATCAAATAAATTAAGTATATTTAAAATTTTTATTAATTGTTTTCTTTCAGATATTTTTTCATCTGTTCCAGTTTTTAGTGTTGGTAGTATTCCTTCCTTATTTGATTTCATATTACCATTTCCATACTTCTAAAACTATAAAGCAAGGAAAACAAAAAATAAATGAATATTGAAGAGAATAAACAGATAGATAAGTTTTTTAAGATAGATTATAATTCAGTTTTTACAGCAATACGCAATAAAGAGTTTACATAACAGAAAGAGACACTAAAAAAGAAGAAAAATAATATAATATTGTTTTGATATGCAGCTTAAGTTAAAATAGAGGGTGTAAAAAAGTGTGGAGTTTTTTTCGATTTTTGAAAAAAATCGAAAATGATCATAAACCTTTATTTTACTAAAAGTATCATCCACACAAAACTCATACTTGAAAAATACAGT
>JAISZW010000261.1 GCA_031284445.1 Candidatus Methanovirga basalitermitum
GTTTTTCAGTTTCACATTCACGATTCTTAATAATTTAGTTGGCCCACATTTGCTTTACTTTTTCTTTTAATTCTTCATTTTTAATATTCCTTATCTTAATACTGTTTAATTTGATTTCAGCAATACTCATCGTCGGATCTTCTGTTTTCTTTCTTTTTTTTTATAGATATTTTTAGTGTTGGAATTATAAATTTTACTATTATTTTATCTAAAATAATATGTATATAAAGCTCGCTATAGGCAATAAGAGTACTGTTAAAAATATTATGATTGATTTTTCAAGGTCGTGTTATGTGTGTTTATTTTCAATGTTTTCAAATTCTAATTTTTGTTCTTTAGTTGATAAATGGAGAGATGGTAGGAATCTATTATGAACTCATTTTTAACATCAGATAGTACTGATATTCTATGCTTTTTGGGGCTTTTTGTTTTTTTTTAATGCTCTTAAATCAAACATCAAACTCTTCTCTTGAGCAACTGTATTTTGGGAGATTCTACTTCGCACATCAACAGCAAAAAAAAAAATATGATATCTCTTTAAAATCATTTAAAAACAGGATTATACAATGAATAAGTATCCTTTAATGGCATCTTCATTTAACATCTTTAAAAATAGCTGGAGAGTAATAGATATTAATAGTGTAATAGCTATGAAAAAATAATAATCCATAAAATATGAATACTATGAAAAACTATATATATATATAAAATAACAAAGCATAAAGGAGGTGAAAAAAAAAATGAAAACTAAAAATATAAAACTGTTGGTGGGATTTCAATGTATTTAGATTCAGAGAGAAAAATGGAGTGAAAATTATGGGAAAGTTTGAGGTGACCATAGAATGTTAGACACACCCAATATTGTAGAAAAGCATAAAAATAAAATAAAATAAATTTTCAATTCACTATAATTAATAAACAAAATTTGGAGATAAAGAATGGATAATATTATAAAAGAGAATAAATCAAAAGAATTTAAAGGAAAATCCCAATGGATGAATGGGATTTTAACAGATCCAGCTAAAAAAAGATTTGTTATAGTACTTGCAGGAATAGCTACATTTTTATCCGCATTTATTACAACATCTATTACTGTTGCTCTTCCTACAATAGCTGGACAGTTTCATATTAATGCCATATTTCAAAATTGGATAGCTACAAGCTTTTTACTCGCTGTAGCTATTTGCTCTGCTCCATTTGGTAAGCTTTCAGGGAAGTTAGGTCTTAAAAAGTTCTTATTTTTAGGTGTTTATATAATTGGAATAGGTTGTTTAGGAGCAGCAATTTCACCTATTCCAGAAATTCTCTTAGTTTTTAGAGTTATTCAGGGAGTAGGATCATCTATAATAAATATTTCAAGCATGGCACTTATTGCTCAATCAATTCCATTTAATGAGAGAGGTAAAGCCATAGGAATGAATATTTCATGTGTCTATATTGGTCTTACTGTAGGACCTGTTTTTGGAGGATTTATTACCCAACATTTAGGTTGGAATTGGATATTTTTAATAGTAATTCCATTTTTAATAATAGATTTAATAATTGGACATTTAAAAGTTCCAGATGAATGGAAAATGGGAGAAAATGATAAATTTGATTATATTGGTACGATATTATATTCAATTGGTATTTTATTAGCTATTTATGGATTTACAACAATGAATACTCTAAGTGGAATTGTTTTAACAGTTGTTGGTGTGTTTATTCTAATTGGATTTGCAATATATGAATTAAATCAAAAAACTCCTATTTTTGAGGTTAAATTATTCAAACATTCAAAATTTACCTCAGCTACTTTTGCTGCATTAATTTCTTACCTTGCAACATTTTTAGTCACATATATTATAGTATATTACCTTCAATATATTAAAGGAATGGATCCTCAAACCTCTGGAATTGTTTTAATAGTTACATCAGGATTTATGGCAATAGTAGCACCTCTTTCAGGTAGATTATCAGATAAAATAGATCCTCAAAAGTTTGCAGCATTTGGAATGCTTTTAGTAACAATATCACTTGGTATACTTTCATTTTTAGATGCTTCTACTCCATTATACATTATAGTGATAGCTATGGCAATAGAAGGAGTTGGACTAGGTCTTTTTACCCCCCCAAATACAAATATAATTATGAGTTCAGTCCCACGAAAATTTACTTCAATTGCCTCAGCAACAGTATCTACAGCAAGAGTTGTAGGTCAAACCCTTTCTCTTGGAATGTTAACCATAATATTCACTTTTATCATGGGAAGTGTCCAAATACTTCCAGAAACATATCCTGACTTAATTACAAGTTCTCAAATAGCCTTTATAATTTCAACAGTCCTTTGTATAATATCTATTGCACTTTCATTTGGAGGAATAAAATCGAAAGACCGATTAAATCAGGATAATTGAGTAAATTAAAAAATGAATATTAATTTAAAAAAATGTTTTTGCTGACTCTTTACAAAAGTATTTATATTTTGTTAACTTAAATAATTCCATGTTTTAAATAAAATGGATTAAATCACTTAAAACATGGGATAATATTCTTTTAAAGGTTTATTTCATTGCTTGTTTGTTTTTAGTGTTAAATTATTTAATGTTGAAATAAATCATCAAAAAACATCCCTTACAAGAATACAATTGGAAAGGAGAATTACAAATTGAGTGAAAAGTTTGCATGGATTAAATCACCTGATAAACCTTGGGAAGAGAAGAAAAAATTGATTACAACCTCATTAGAATCTGGAATAAATCATGTCCTAGATTTAAAAGATTATGAAAACATTAAAAAATTAGGAGATATTAATGTTATAAGTCCAGACGGAGATATTATTTTAGTTGGTATTAATGGTGAAGGTGATGGTTCTTATCAATTAAATGATGATTTCACAAAATCAAAGGATATAGCTACTGCTAAAAAATTAAAATCAGAAAATAAAATTGTTGTATCTTATGTAGAAATCTCAGATAAAAAACATGAAGAATTAGCTATTGCTGTTGGAAAAATAGTAGATTATATAATTCTTGTTACTAAAGATTGGACAGTTATACCTCTTGAAAATATAATAGCAAGCTTACAAAAAGAAAACACAAAAATAATAGCCTATATTGAGAATCAGGAAGAAGGACAAGTAGCTATTGAAACCTTAGAAATCGGGACTGATGGGATTATATTTGAACCAAAAAGCTTTAATCAAATTAAAAAAATAGCTAAACTTATTGAAGATAGTGGTTCCTATAATTATAAACTAAAAGATGGTGTTATAAGCAATGTTAAAAATCTTTCTTCAGGAGATAGAGTTTGTATTGACACAAGTTCAATGCTAAATATTGGAGAAGGAATGCTAATTGGTTCATATTCAAAAGCGATGTTTTTAATTCATAGTGAAACATTAGAAAGTGAGTATGTTGCTTCAAGACCTTTTAGAGTGAATGCTGGTCCAGTTCAGTCTTATGTTATGGTTCCTAACAATAAAACAAGATACCTTAGTGAACTTGAAACTGGAGACGAAGTTTTAGCTGTTGATAAAGATGGAAAAACAAGAACAGTCATTGTTGGAAGAGTTAAAATTGAAAAAAGGCCTTTGATGCTTGTTGAAGCTGAATATGATGGTTTAAAAATCAAAACTTTGGTTCAGAATGCTGAAACCATACGATTAGTAAGTTCAGATGGAGAACCAGTTTCTGTATCGAAGCTTAAAGTTGGAGATAAGGTAAAAATTTTTATTGATAATCATGCTCGTCATTTTGGAATAGCTATTAATGAAATGATTATTGAAAAGTAAATTAGGTGATAGATTTTCATGAAAAAATGAAAGATGTGTAATTATGATTATTTGGTATGTTTTAAAGTAGAGATGTGATGGATTTCTAAAACTGTATATTTAGTAGAATCATTGAACATTAATCTAAAGAATTTTTTATTAAATCGATCTTTACCTTATTTTGGAGTATATGAATTTTCTTTACTATTAAGATGTAAGTATTAAATTTTAAAATTCAGTTAAAAAGACCATACAACTCGTACTTTTATAACATGAATATAATGAACTCTAAACATCTGAAATATAATATCAAACACTTTCAATTTTTCCAAAAAATCCATGATCTAAAATAAATTATAGTTGATTTAACTAATTAATTGTTATATATGCTTTATTAATATTATAGGTGAGAAAATGAAAGTGCTGATTGCAGATTCCATTGATGAAGAAGGAATCGATAATTTAAAAGAAGTTGCTGAAGTTGTAGTTGATACAAAAATATCTTATGAAGATTTAATTAAAACAATCAATGAATACGATGGAATTATAATTAGAAGCAGGACTAAACTGACAAAAGATGTTATTGATAAAGCAGATAATCTAAAAATAATTGCAAGAGCTGGTGTGGGTGTGGACAATGTAGACCTTAATGCAGCTACTGATAAAGGTATTATGGTTGTGAATACTGCTGAATCAACAATAATTACTGTTGCAGAACATACTATGGGGTTAATTTTAGCCATTGCAAGAAAAATATCAATAGCTGATAAATCTGTTAAAGATGGGAAATGGGAGAAATCTAAATTTCTTGGAAGCGAACTTAGAAATAAGACCCTTGGTGTTATAGGAATGGGTAGAATCGGTTCTCAAGTTGTTCGTAGATGTAAAGCATTTGAAATGGATGCTGTAGTTTATGACCCATATTTACAGGAGAAGGTAGCTGAAAAGATGGGTATAGAGTTAACAGACCTTGAAACTGTTTTAAAAGAAGCTGATGTTATAACCATACACGTTCCTTTAACTCCTCAAACAAAACATTTAATTTCCAAAAAAGAACTTAAAATCATGAAAAATACTGCTTTTATAGTTAATTGTGCTCGTGGTGGAATAATTGATGAAGATGCATTATATGATGGACTTAAAAATGCTGAAATATCTGGGGTAGCATTAGATGTTTATGAAAATGAACCTCCTAAGGATAATAAACTTCTTAAATTAAATAACGTTGTTTTAACACCCCATATTGCTGCATCTACACAAGAAGCTCAAAGGGATGCTGCTATAATAGCTGCTGATGAAGTCACACAAGTTTTTAAGGGTAAAACTCCTAAGAATGTGCTAAATTTGCCTGTTGTTGATCAAGTGACCTTCCAAAAACTTAAACCTTATTTTAATCTTAGTGAAAAGTTAGGTAAATTTATTTCACAGTTTGTAAAAGGAAAAATTGAAACTCTTGAGGTAGTTTATTGCGGTGAGCTCTCAGAGATTGAAAACCAAGAAATACTTACAAGAACTATTCTTAAAGGGGTTTTAAGTCCTGTATTAAATAGACTTGTTAATACAATTAATTCTTTTTCAATTGCGAAATCAAGAGATATCAATGTGATTGTAGGTAAACAATCCAATGCCGATACTTATGATTCTATAATTAGGGTTAAAGCAAGAACTGAAAGTGATAGTTTTACTATTGAGGGTACTCAAATGTATGAATCAAGAATAATCAAGATAAACGATTATCGGCTTGATGTTAAACCAGAGAAAAACATGTTTCTTGCAAGATATCACGATGTTCCTGGTTCAATTGGTTCAATTGGTTCTAAATTAGGTGAACATGACATTAATGTTGGTGTAATGCAGGTTGGTAGGGATATAAAAGGAGGTCAAGCTATTATGGTTCTTACAGTCGATAATCCTGTGCCTGCTGATGTTATAAAAGATCTTGAAAAGCTTGATAATGTTTATGAAGCAGTTGCAATAACTCTTTAAAAGCTCCAATTAAAATATTTGATAGTGTAAATAATTCATAGCTGGAGTCTAATAATAAATTTCTTTTATAGTGATAATGGTAATTTTTATCAATTATTAATATTAGGTGGTGACCATTTTAACTACTGATATTTTTAGCATTAAAACTATCAGATCATATAATAAATCAGAAAGTTTAGTGCCAAAAATTAAGTTTTTTACTATATTAATTATAGTTGCTTTGATAAAGTTCTTAAAAAATGAATTTTTTCAAATAAAGAAAGTCATAGACTTTCTAATTGAACAAGTTCAATAAAGAAAATCAAAGATTTATTCACAAAGTGAATTTAGAAAAATCAAAGATTTTTTGTTTCTAACTTTAAAAAATAAATTTTTTAAAATTAAGAATATTAATGATTAAAATTTATTTAAAAAATTAAAAACTTTTCCATGAGTAATAATATATATTATAAGAATTATATTACATTATCTAAACAATGTGTCTCAAAAATATGAAAAATCAACGGAATCCCCATAGAGATTCAACATGATATACCATCAGATTTCATATTTTTTCCAAAAGTACATCCAAATTAAAAATTAATTATTAAA
>JAISZW010000039.1 GCA_031284445.1 Candidatus Methanovirga basalitermitum
CGTATTTTATGGTTGATATTTTCATTTTTATCCAGCAATGGCATATTTTTCAGCTTTACTTTTAAAATCGATTTTTTCGTCAATAATCGAAAAGTTTAAGTTGGATAGAACCAATATTATGGGCAAGGGCAGATTTGCTTACTATTGTCCTGTTTAGTTATATGTCCTTCATTATATTTAAGTTTTACTATTTAGTCCTGCTTATTTTTTATTTTATAGTGTGTTAACTGTATTTTTCAAGTATGAGTTTTGTGTGGATGATACTTTTAGTAAAATAAAGGTTTATGATCATTTCGATTTTTTTCAAAAATCGAAAAAAACTCCACACTTTTTTACACCCTCGTAAAGTACTATAATTTAGAAAATTTATAATTTTCTTCAATTAAGAACATTTTTTATTCCACTATAATTGAGGTGTTATTTATGGGCATAACCACCATATAAAACTTAAGTAATATAAAAGTACACTATCGACAATTATACAAACAAAAATAATATTGAGAACCTTATCAAGAGACTAAAAATAAGTTGACAATATTGAGTTTAAATTATCATACTTAATTGAATTCTTCTTCTTTCAACATCAATATCTACAACTTTAACTTTAACAATATCTCCAACACATACAATATCTAATGGATGTTTAACAAATTTATTTTCAACCATTTGAGAAATATGAACTAAACCATCTTGATGAACACCAACATCTACAAAAACACCAAAATCAACAATGTTTCGTACTGTTCCTTCAAGAACCATTTCTTTTTCAAGGTCTTCGATTTCAAGTGTATCATTTCTAAGAATTGGCTTAAGGCTATCTTCTCTTGGATCTCGTCTTGGTTTTTTAAGCTCATTAACAATATCTTTAAGTGTGATTTCTCCAATAGCTAATTCTTCAGATAAATTTTTAAAATCATTATCCTCTAAATTCTTTAACTTATCAAAATTAATCTTTTTAAGATCGTTATTATTTGCTTTAAAATCACCTAAATCATAACCTAAATTTTTAATTAGTTTTTCAGTAGTTTGATATGACTCTGGATGAACTGTAGTAATATCAAGTAAGTTATCTGATTCATAAACCTTTAAAAATCCTGCACATTGTTGGAATGATTTTGCACCTATCTTTGGTACTTTAAGAAGCTCTTTTCTACTTTTGAAAACCCCATTTTCTTCACGATATTTAACTATATTTTTAGCTACAATATTATTTATTCCAGAAACATATCTAAGGAGTGTAATTGATGCAGTATTTAAATCAACACCAACAATATTAACTGTTTTCTCCACAATACTTTTTAAGGATTCATCTAACTTTTTTTGATTCATATCATGTTGGTACTGTCCAACACCAATAGCTTTAGGATCAACTTTAACAAGTTCTGCAAGTGGATCTTGCAGGCGTCTGGCTATTGAAATTGCACTACGTTCACCTAAATTAAAATCAGGAAACTCATCAGCAGCTGTTTCACTTGCAGAGTAAACTGAAGCTCCAGCCTCATTCACTATAACATGATGAATATCATGTTTTTTAATTATATCTACAATTAACTGTTCTGATTCTCTTGAAGCAGTACCATTCCCTAAAGATATAATATCAACATTATACTTCTGAATTAAATCTAAAACAATCTTTTTTGATTCTTCAACTTTGTTTTGAGGTTCATTAGGATAAATTAAATTAGTATCTAAAACTTTCCCGAATTTATCAACTACAGCCAACTTACAACCAGTCCGAAAACCAGGATCCCATCCAAGAACAATCTTGTTTTGAATAGGTATTTGCATAAGTAATTGTTCAAGATTTTTTGAAAAGACAATTATGGATCTATCTTCAGCTTTTCCTGTAAGGGAATTTCTAATTTTTCTTTCAATTGATGGAGCTATTAAACGTTTATAAGAATCTAATATTGATTCTTTAATTATTTCATTTGATGTTGAATTATCACTACTGTTCTCATAGTCAAGTATAATATTTGAGTTTAAGTATTCAGTTATCTCTTCAATTGGGGCATCAATTTTTACTTTCAAATATTTCTCTTTTTCACCACGATTAATAGCTAAAATTCTATGAAAAGCTATTTTAGATAATTTTTCATTGTAATCATAGTACATTTCATACTCTGAAATTTCATCTTTATTCTTAGCATTTACAGTTAAATAACCCAATTTAAGAGTAATTTTCCTAATATATTTTCTAAAAATAGGATTATCAGAAATTATCTCTGTTATTATGTGTTGTGCCCCTTCAATAGCTTCTTCAATGCTAAAAACTCCTTTTCCCTTGTTTAAATAATCTTTTGCAATTTCAGAAAATGGAATTTTAGTTTTTTGTTCTAAGATTAAATCTGCTAAATCCTTAAGTCCTTTTTCTTTAGCTATTGTTGATTTGGTTCTTTTTTTTGGTTTATATGGTCTGTAAATATCTTCTAATTCAGCGAGAGTTTTTGTTTTCTTAATGAATATTCTTAATTGCTCAGTTAACTTATCTTGCTCTTCAATTGATTTTAAAACCTGTGATTTTCTTTCTTGGAAATTCCTCAAATATATTAATCTTTTTTCAAACTTCCTTAAAATATCATCATTAAGAGACCCAGTAGCTTCTTTACGATATCTGGCTATAAATGGTATCGTATTTCCTTCATCAATAAGTTTAATACTTGCTTCACTTTGCCATAGTTTAATTTTAAGTTCATCAGCTAATATTTTTGATATCATGGATATAATAATTCTCCAGGTCGTTGTTTTAGTAACTAAAATTAATTAATTTCACGGTGCTAATTAAGTAAATTCGATAGTGCTTGGTGGTTTATCACTAACAGAAAGAGAAACATGACTAACATCACTAACTTCAGAAGTTATTCTTTTAGATATTGTTTTTATAAGATTCCATGGTAATTCTGGAACTTCTGCAGTCATAGCATCTAAAGAAGCAACCATTCTGATAACAACAAGATAACCAAAATCTCTTTGATCGCCTTTAACACCAGTCACTTTAGAATCAGTTAAAACTGCAAAATATTGCCATAAGTCTTTATTTAAGCCTATTTTTTCAACTTCCTCAGTTACAATATGATTCGCCTTGATTGTAATATCTAACTTTTCTTTGGTAATCTCACCAATAATTCTGACAGCTAAACCTGGACCAGGAAAAGGCTGTCTATCAACTAACTCATCTGGAAGACCTAAATTCCGTCCAATATTCCTAACTTCATCCTTATAAAGTTCTCGAATAGGTTCAACAATATTTAAAACCATTCCTCCAGGTAAAGACAAATTGTGATGAGATTTTATTTTACCCTCACTTTCAATCCAATCTGGGGCTATTGTACCTTGAACAAGAAACTTAGCTTGAATTTTTTCTGCCTCTCTTTCAAAAACATCTACAAATATTTTACCGATTATTTTTCTTTTTTCTTCTGGATCTACTACTCCTTCAAGTCCTTTTAAAAATTCTTCACTCGCATCAATATATTTAAAATTTAACATATTTTTAAACATATTCACTACTTCATCAGCTTCTCCTTCTCTTAAAAAACCATGATCAACAAAAATAGCTGTTAAATTATCACCAATAGCATTTTCTACAATAACAGAACATACTGAACTATCAACTCCTCCAGAAAGAGCTATTATTGCTTTTTCATCCCTAATTTTATTTTTAACCTCTTCAATAGAGTTTTCTATAAAATTATTAAGCTTTAACATCATCCACACCAAATTAATTTAAAAAGGAACATAATTTAAAGAAAGAGAACTTTATTTAAAAAGGAATATATCCATTAAAGAAATGATAAAGAAGATATAACATTAAAAACAACACTATAACCAATATTAAATATTTTAATACCTTATATGCAACATAAATTAATACAAACACTATTGAAATAGCTATTAAATATTCTATCATTAAATGCAACATGATAATACCTTATTTATTTTCAACTTATTCTCTAATCATCCAGACTGTAGATATAAACACTTTAAATATAATATGATTTTTATATTATAAATATCTATTCAATGAGATCATATTAAAAATTCTAATGATATTTTCATATGGTTTAAAGCTTTATTAGCAGGTTTAATACTATTTTGAGCTATTTTTTGTCTTATTTTTTTTTAACCTCAACAATGAAGATGATAAATCATAAAGAACTTTTTACAATCTTTGATAAAGATTTTAGCATTTTCTAAATCATATTTTTGCAATTATAGTCATTTTGGAAAAGTTTGTCATTTTATAAAATATTATATCCAATATAATTTATTTAAATTTGATTTAAAGAATTTTTATAATTATAATTAAGATTAATAATTGATAAACAT
>JAISZW010000093.1 GCA_031284445.1 Candidatus Methanovirga basalitermitum
ACTTCGTTTTATTCGCAAAGTGAATTTAGGAAAATCTTTGATTTTCCGTTTCTAACTTAAAACAAGTTTTAAGTAAAGAAAGTCATAGACTTTCTAATTGAACAAGTTCAATAAAGAAATTCATAGATTTATTCACAAAGTGAACTTAGAAAAATCAAAGATTTTTTGTTTATTCACAAAGTAAATTTAGGGAAATCTTTGATTTTTTGTTTATTCACAAAGTGAATTTAGGGAAATCTTTGATTTTTTGTTTATTCACAAAGTGAATTTAGGGAAATCTTTGATTTTTTGTTTATTCGCAAAGTGAATTTAGGGAAATCTTTGATTTCCCGTTTCTAACTTTAAAAAATAAAAAATTCTTTAAAAATGTTAAAAATACTCATTAAACATTTAGATTTTGTTTTAAAGTATTTTTACTATAAGTTATTTTTTGCATATTCAATGGAGCTTAAATATTTATTTGTTAATTATATCAGAAGTGGATATTAAGTATTTTAATTCCAATATAAAAATGTACTTCTAAAAAACAGCATGATTAAAGCCTTAAAACATGGATGTTAAGGGTTTGTTCATGCTTCGATTTTTGTTAAAAATCTAATGCCCTATGTTAATATACACATTCATCGTCAACTTCCTCTTGATGCAGTTGAGTAGTGTTTTGTAAATATATTTTAATTTTTCAATTTTTGTACTATTGTCTTGAAGATTTAATTTTTTTGCATTGTCTGTTTTTATGCATAATATTTTGCTAATTTTTCATCTGCATCTTTTTTTAGTGAAATTCCAACTTATTGTACAATTATTTTCATTCATATAATCGTAATAAGCCTTAGTTTCTTCAATAAGTAACTTTTTATTTTCTATTCTTTTCGGTGTATTGTATGTCCATGACATTAATTTCTATTTCTGCAATTATTAAGCCAGCTTGCATGTATTATGGGTGTGATTAAACTTAATTTTACTCAATAATCTCTTAGCTTCTTCTTATGTCGAAGTGTTTTAGTGATCGATTTCTGATTGTGTGTGTTTAGATTGTTCATTACAAACCTTAATTTTGTGGCATTAGGGAATAAATCATCAACTAAAGTGTTTCACATATTCAGAAAAGTCTTTTTGTGTTTTTATTTGTAACTGTAATATCTCTATCACCTTTAAAATCAACTGCAACAAATATATGTTAACATTGCCATTTCTTTCATACTCGTAATCGTATTCAGGGACTGCATGGTTTGATAGGATATTTTTCTGTTTATCTCCAAATAAGTTGTTTAGGTTTTTGCAAGACAAACAATCGGATAGTTTGTTCATACTACTTCATCATACATATCTAAAAGTATTATACATTCTATTCTCTGTATTTGTCATTAATTTCGTTTATTGCACACAATTACTTTTGGTTTTGTGTTTTTTTTTAATATAAGGCGAACAACTGTCGGGTTTAAAGTTTCAAAACTTTCCTTGCATTTAAAGGTTTCTGTGATGAGTTTGATTGTCCATAGTTTCCTGCTTTTTTGGAGGTTTATTGCAATGTTAATGCAACTATTTCAGCTTCTTGTTTATCATTATCAGGTATTACATTTTGCAAACTTTTTCTGGTGGTTCTCTTAATGAAATTATACAGTTGATTATTGACAGTACTGTTATTATAAAAATAATTAGATAACCTGGAATAAACTTTCCTAAAAATCCTGCTATGAATATTAAAACTATTATTATATAGTGTGGTGTTCTATAAATAAAAAGTTCTTTATCTATACATTGTTTCCAGCTAAGTGATGAGATGAAGATTAGACTTAATGACATAAAAGCAATTACAAGGGATATGCACAGGATTAATAGATCATAAGAAGTATCATAAACTGGTAGATAAAGTAAATGTTTAATTCCTACTGCGGTACCTATTATTCCCAACATCAATGGAAAATGGGAGTATAACCATAGATGATATTTAGCTATTCTCTCGCCTCGTACTTTAACTCTTTCTTCAGCACCCATTGCTTCTTCAAAGTAACCCCACCAAAGAGTAAAAGATATTATTAATCCCATAAATCCAATGAATACTGTCGTAATATCCAACTTTACTTGTGATGTTGCAACCACAATACTTGCAATGGTTTCACCAATTACAATTATTGTAAATAATCCAAATCTTTCAGGGAGATGTGTTGGGTGTGGTGGGAATTTAACATGTATTTCACCTGCTGTGAGTGGAGTTAAAATATCAATAGCTAATGCAATTATCCATGTGATGAATGTATATGGACTTGGAATGAATGCAGATAGGAACCATATACATCCAGCTATGAAAAAACCTCTTGAATAATAATTAGTAAGTGGTTTAGCTTCAGGCAATTTTTTCCCGACCCATAGATATTCAGCTACCAGTATGAATCTTAGTATTGAATAAGCTATAACAAACCCTGCTTTGCTTGTGCTTAAAGCATATTTAATGTTTAAAACAATAGCTGCAACAACTAATATTTGCACCATTGTTATTATTCTGATTAATATGTCGTTAGTACCAAATCTGTCTAAATAATATGTTTGTCCTGTCCATCCCCACCAAATAACAAAAAATAGGGGAACTAATTCTAAAAAATTTGTTAGACAGTAGTTATCACTTAAATCTATGGCTACTTGCGAGATTGCTGCAACAAAAATTAAATCAAACAATAATTCTAACCAATCAGAATGTTTTTCGTCTGATTCATCATCATTTTTAGTAGACCTTAAAACAGGATCAATGATGAAATTTTTTTTAAGTTTCATGCTATCTTTTTTATATTCTTATATTAAAAATAAACAATTATAAGATATTAAAGATATTACTCTCATTTGTTTATATTAAAGCTGTTTTTTTTAAAGCCTGATTAATATCATTAATTATATCTTCACAATCTTCGATTCCTACACTAAATCTTAAAAATCCTTCGTGAAATTCTTTAGGATATAGATGTAGTCTTTCATCCTCCTCTCCAATGAAAACTATTAAACTTTCATCATGTCCCAATGAGACGGCAGAAGTGATAATGTTAAGATGGTTTACAAATTCGTTGTATTCATCATGATTACAATGAAGAGAAAAAGATAAAACACCACCATAACCAGGGGACATTTGTTTTTTAGCTATTTTATAACCTTTGTTTGATTTTAGTCCAGGATAGGAAACAAATTTAACAGGTTCTAAATCTTCTAGAAATTTAGCAACATGTAGTGCATTCTTGTTATGTTGTTCCATTCTAAGTGGAAGTGTCACTGAACCTCTTTGAATCAACCAAGCATTAAATGGGCTTATGACAGATCCAAGGTTTACCTGTGCTTGGCTACGCATTATATCTAAAAATTTCTTTCTTCCAGATACTGATCCACCCATAGAATCACCATGACCATTTATATATTTTGTAAGGCTTTCCACAGAAAAATCAGCCCCCAATTCTATTGGTCTTTGATTGTAAGGTGAAGCAAGTGTGTTATCAGTAGATAGTAAGATATTGTTGTTATGAGCAAGCTTAGCTATTTTTTTAATGTCTGCTATTGATATTATTGGATTTCCAGGTGTTTCTATATGGATTAATTTTGTGTTTTCTCTTATTTCTTTTTTTATATTGTTAATATCTGTTGTATCCACAATTGTTGTTTCAACATTGAATTTTTTGTTAAATAATTCGTTTAAAAGTCTATATACTGCAATATAGGTTACATTAGAAAATATCACATGATCTTTAGATTCTAAGAGTGAAAAAAATAAGCCAGATAGTGCTGCAACTCCACTTCCAAGAATAATACAATCCTTTCCACCTTCCATTGAAGCTATTTTCTGCTCTAAGAATTTTTGATTTGAACCACCATTTCTTGTATATATGTTCTCATCAAATCCACTCCAATTTATTACACTTGGATCATAAGGCAATCTATAACTATTTCCCATTGTTATTGGTCGTTTAATAACTTGGGTCTCTTTATCGACATTGTTACCTACATGGACGGCTCTTGTTTGGAAATTGAATTTTGTATAATCCTTATTATACTTGCTTTCATGCTCTTTATTTACCATATAACTCCCTTAATCATTTATTCTTAGTGATTTCTACTCAAACTGCAACTAAATTTGTTAGTAAATAGTTCTTCTATAGACAAATCTAATGGACAAATAAGTCTCTAACTATAAGTAGAGAAAAATTTTGTTTTCTAAATTGAGAAGTTCCATAATGAAATTTTTAAAACTTACTATAACTTGTTAAATTTTTAATTAAAAATTTTATAATTAATATTTTAAAAAACTAATAAAATTATTAATTCAAATGCTTTAAAACAATAGATTTCAAATAAATTTATCAACTACAAAAATTTCTTATTCTACTATAATAACTTTTATAGTTTTTTATATTCTTAAAAAAGGATGCCAATGCTGTCAACCTAAGAAATTTTTCATTAGTATAAACCTCCATTATTAGATATAAGCTATTATTTAGAAGTTTTTTCTTAAGTTAGTTTTGTACTTTGATTTTAAAGGTTTAATTCT